>JANNBI010000442.1:0-3518 GCA_031385345.1 Paracoccaceae bacterium
ATCCATTCCAGCAGCGCCGCCACGGTTTCAGTCCGGGTCTGGCCGATCACCAGAACCTGTCCTTCCTGCGCCGCCTTGAAGGCTGCGCGGTCCAGATAGCGGCGGATCACCGGCGTGTCCTCGCCGCCCGCATCCAACTCGCGGAAGATCACGGCATGGGCCAGCCCTTCACGCGCCGCCACCTGTTCCGCCGCCCCAAGACCCCGATCATAGGTGACAATGCCGCGTCCCTGCGCCTTCAGGATCGGGATGGCTTGCGTGGCCAGAAGCCGGTTTTCCTGCAACCCGCCCTCCGCCAGATCCAGCACCGCCACCGTTTCGGGCAGGGCCAGCGCCATGGCTTGAAAGCTTTGCTCCAGATCCGCAGGCGTCGCCCCTTCAGGCAGACCCGAGGCGAGGATCATCACCTCTTGCCCCGCCGCGCGGTAGGCTCGGGCCGCCTCAATCGCGTCGGGTGCGGCAGGATCAATAACGAAGGTCACCGCAAAGGGCAGCCGCGCCAGATCGCTGCGCGCCATGCCCGCCGCCCCGATATCGCGCAGCAGGATGGCGAACTTCGGCTTGCCGGGTTCAGCGACAAAGTCACGGGCGTAGGACAGGATCGGCTGACCTAGGCCCGGATCCAGCACCAGAACCTCCTCTGCCGTCACCTGCGCCTTATCCCCGATGCGCGGCAGACGGTCGGTCGTCACGCCCGCGACCGTCCCCAGCCCGTCATCGGGTGCAAGGGTGGAGGCTTCGGCACCCAAAGCCGCCGGGTCCAGCACAACTTCCGGCAGGGTCATCGGCTCCGGGGTGATCGTCTCCGGGGCCAACGCTTCAGGCGCAATCAGTTCAGCAGTCATCTGATCCGGCGTTCCGCCTTCGGGGGCCACCGGCACCTGCGGCAATCCGGTTTCCGTTTCCACACCCGGCATTTGCGGCGCGGGTTCCACTGGCGGCGTCGGGGGCGGCGCGGGCGGGTCCAGCAATTTATCCTGTTTCGGGGCTGGCATGGTGCCCGCATCCGGCACCGGGGGCAGATCCGTGGCCGGGGCGGCCGGGGCGGCAGGTTTGCCCCCGTTGACCGCCGGGGTCGCGTCTGCGCTTGGGGCCGCAAGCTGCGCATCCGGGGCGGTCATGGCCAGCACCGTCTCCGCCGTCGGGGAGAGTTTCGGGGCAACCTCAGGCGCAGCCATTGCCACATCCGCCTCAGCCTCAGCCACAGCCTCCGCTACCGCCTCGCCCTCCTGCGGTTTCACCGCCAGATCCACCGTACCGACCGCAGTTTCCGCAGCGGCTGCTTCGGCCACAGGCTCCGCCTCAGCGGCGTCCCCCCCTCCGCTGTCGCCCGCCACCGCTGGTTCCTCACCCGCAGGCGCCGCCACAGCCTCAGCCCCCGCCGTCACTTCCCCCGCCCGCGACGGTGCGACCAACGACAGCCCCACAAGTCCCACTGCGCTGACCACAAAGCCCCACAGCAGCCCGACCAAAAACCCTCGGCTCACGCCATCCACTCCCGCATCATTGCCCCCGGCTTCCGGTCTGCGCGCAGTCCCGCTGCCTCTATCTGCTTGACGCCTTCGCGCCCTTCTGCCCAACTATACCCCGGCCCGTCGCGGTCTTCATCCCTAATCATAGGGCCTCGCCAAGATGCTGCTTCTGATCGACAACTATGACAGCTTTACCTACAATCTTGTCCATTATCTGGGCGAGTTGGGGGCCGATGTGCGCGTGGTGCGCAACGACGCGATGTCGGTTCAGGATGCCATCGCGCTGCGCCCACAGATGATCGTGCTGTCGCCCGGCCCCTGCGATCCGGCCTCGGCGGGCATCTGCCTGCCCCTGACCCGCGCCGCCGCCTCCGCCGATATACCACTTCTGGGCGTCTGCCTTGGCCATCAGACCATCGGGCAGGCGTTTGGCGGCGACGTCATCCGCTGCCATGAAATCGTGCATGGGAAAATGGGCGCGATGCACCACGAAGGCAAAGGCATGTTTGCGGGCCTGCCCTCACCCTTTCTGGCCACGCGCTACCATTCGCTGATCGTCAAACGCGACACCCTTCCGGCAGTGCTGGAGGTGACAGCATGGCTGGACGACGGCACCATCATGGGCCTGCGCCACCGCACCAAACTGATCGAAGGCGTGCAGTTTCACCCCGAATCCATCGCCTCGGAACATGGCCACCAATTGCTGAAAAACTTCCTTGACGCCGCCCGTGCGCGCGCTGCCGATCCGGTTCCGGCATGACCGACGGTCTCAAATCCCTGATCGCCATTGCCCCCGACCGCCCCCTGACAAGGTCCGAGGCGGAAACCGCCTTTGAAATCCTGTTCGAAGGGGCGGCCACCCCGGCGCAGGTCGGCGGCTTCCTGATGGCGCTGCGCACGCGCGGCGAAACCGTCGATGAATACGCCGCCGCCGCCTTTGTCATGCGCTCCAAATGCCACGCGGTCAGCGCGCCAAAGGGGGCGATGGACATTGTCGGCACCGGCGGCGACGGCAAGGGCACGCTGAACATCTCCACCGCGACGGCCTTTGTCGTGGCCGGGGCGGGGGTCACTGTCGCCAAACATGGCAACCGCAACCTGTCGTCGAAATCCGGTGCCGCTGATGCGCTTTCCGAACTGGGCCTGAACATCATGGTCGGCCCCGAGGTGGTGGAACGGTGCATCAATCAGGCCGGGATCGGTTTCATGATGGCCCCGATGCACCACCCCGCCATGCGCCATGTCGGCCCGATCCGCGCCGAACTGGGCACCCGCACCATTTTCAACATCCTTGGCCCCCTGACCAACCCCGCAGGCGTGACGCGGCAGTTGACCGGGACCTTTTCCGCGCGTCTGATCCGCCCTATGGCCGAAACCCTGCGCGCCCTTGGCTCGACAAAGGCGTGGTTGGTGCATGGCTCGGACGGGACGGACGAATTGTCCATCGCCGGACCCTCTTTCGTGGCCGCCCTGTCCGATGGTCAAATCACCGAGTTTCAGGTGCATCCCGACGACGCCGGTCTGCCCGTTCACCCGTTCGAGGCGATCCTTGGCGGCACCCCGGCCGAAAATGGCGCGGCCTTCCGCCGTCTGCTGGAGGGTGAGGCGGGGGCCTACCGCGACGCCGTCCTGCTGAACGCCGCCGCCGCCCTGATGGTCGCTGACAAGGCCAAAACCCTGCGTGAGGGGGTAGAACTGGCCCGCAAATCGCTGGATTCGGGGCAAGCCAAGGCGAAACTCGCGGATCTGGTGCGCCTGACCAACGCCTGACGCGGGGCAAGAGAATTTTCGCAGATAACGCGCGCGTCCGCCCCGGTCCCCGGTTTTCCGGCGAAAAATCACCTGTGCCACCTGTAGAATTATCCTTAACAACTCCAAAATTTTCAAACCTAAACCACTGATTTCAAACACTTTCACCAAATGTCCAGATCTGGACGCCCCCCACACCCCCCCCTTGCCCCGCCCCGCCCGCGCCGCTACCTTGCCGCGCATGGATACAATTCTGGACCGCATCAAGATCTATAAACTGGCCGAGATTGCCGCCCG
>JANNBI010000462.1:0-3286 GCA_031385345.1 Paracoccaceae bacterium
TCTCAGCCTCGATCCGCCAGTAATCGCGCGGGCCGTTGCGCCAGTCGGGCATGTCGAACCACCATTCCGGCAGGATGCGTTCCGGCCCGATCGCGGCGCGGGTGGCAAGATCACGGCGGCGCCAGCGGAAATGCGACGGCGGCATGGAGTCTTCGGGGGCCGAGGCGGGTTCCGGCGGGAACAGGACCAAGGGCCGTTGCCCGGTGGGGCGCGGCCAGGGTCCGGGCCAGGGATCGGCCCAGGCGGCGGCCATCAGCATCGAGACCTTTTCGGGCAGGTGGCTGCTGGTCGGATGGGTGCGGGTGATCGCCTCGCTGCTTAACCGCGCGCCAAGCTTGCCGATCAGATCGGCCATCGCCTCGTCGTCAGAGGGGACAGCGGGGGTCGGGGGGACGGGGGCGACAGGCAGCAGATTGGGTTGGAGGGGGGGGAGGGCGGTTGCGGCCAGAGACGGGGCCAGAGACGGGGCCGGAAATGGCGCACGCTGCACCGAGGGGCCGGTCGCCGTGCCATGCTGACCCAACGGGCCGCTGTGCTGGACAGCGGACAGGGTTTCGGTCAACACCGCCTCCAGCCGCAGGCAATCAATGCCGAAACCGGGGTCGATGCTGTCATATTTCAGCGCCAGAAGTGGGCGCATCCGGTCGGCTTGTGCTGCGGGCCGGGCCAGCGTGACCTCGACCACCTGAACCTGACCGTCGCTGCGAAAGGCCTGCAACCGCAGCCGCCGCGCCCCATGCCCGCGCGCCACCAGCCGCGCGCAAAGCGGCGGCAACAGCCGGTCCACCCCGGCCGAGATATCGTCACGCGTACCGATCGGATCGGGAAAGGTCAGGCGCGCGGCGAAATGCAGCGGGGCAGCCGCCGGTGAGACCGGTTCAGTTTCGATGCCCAGCGCCTGATCCAGCCGCCGGACCGTATCCACCCCAAAGCGCCGCGCGACCGCCGCGCGCGGCAGGTCCAGAATATCCCGGACCCGGTGCAGGCCCAGCCGGGTAAAGCTTTCGATCACCGCCGGGGGCAGTCGCAAGGCGGCCAGCGGCAGCGGGGCCAGCGCCTCTTTCATCTGGCCATGCGGGGCGATGGCGCCGCGCGGCGTCGGCATGGCGCGCCCGCCGATCGGCAACGTCCCGCCCTTTTCCCAATTGCGCCGCTTGGCTGCGCGCGACCGCGTCGCCCGCGCCTCTTGGGCGATGTCGTCGCCGCTGCGCGTGCCGGTCCCACCGCCCTTCCCGGCGAACCGCGCCAGCGCCCAGGCCGCCCCCGGCGTATCGGCAATCCCGGCGCGCACCGTCAGACCCAGCGCCGCGCAATCGCCTTCGACCTGCGCCAAAAGCACCGCCTCGCCACCGAAAAGATGGCTGCATCCGGTCAGATCAATGATCAGGCTTTCGGGGGATTCCTCGGCGACCCAGGGGCTGAACTTGCCCGCCCAACGCCGCAGATGGGTCAGAAAGGCCGCCTCGGCCTGCGGATCGGCGGAATATGTCACAAGGTCGGGGCACATGGCAGTGGCATCGCGCAGGGCCTGACCACGGGTCAGACCCGCCGCCTCGGCCGCCTGGTTCAAGGAGGACAGGATCAGCGCCCGCGCCCGGTCCTGCACCACGGCAAAGGGCAGATCCAGCGCGTCACGGCGCAGGCGCAGCGCGCGCTCCGCAGCAAGGCGGGGAAACCACAGGGACAGGATTCGGCGGGTCATGGCGAGACGTTCTCTTTTTGTTCACAGTAACCGCCCAAAAATCAGGAGTCGAGTCAGCGGGTTCAGGCCCAAAACCCGATGACAATGGCGTGATTGCCAAGGGATCAGACCAAAGTCTGTTTCCCGAACTCCAAACCCACGCAATACTGCGTCAAATAGCCACGCAAGGAGCCATTCCATGAAACTCAGCGTCAAAGTCATTCTGATCGCCGCCGCTCTCGCCGCAACCGGGGCCTATGCCAAGGGCGACCGGACCGATCCCAACGCGATTGCCCGCTCTCAGACCATGAGCGCAGTTGGCGGCGCGATGAAAGTTCTGGGCGGAATGGCCGGGGGCGAGGTCGCCTTTGACGCCGCCGCTGCAACCGCTGCCAAGGATGCCCTGGTGGCCGCCGCGACCGGCGCACCCGCCGCCTTCATGACCCAAGGCGCCGCCGATCCCGCCTCGGAAGCCAAGCCCGAGCTTTGGGCGAACTGGGATGATTTCATCGTCAAATCGACCGCGCTGACCGACGCCGCAATGGCGCTTGACGTGTCCAGCGCGGAATCAATCGGTGCCGGAATGGGCGCGCTTGGCGGGGCCTGCAAGGCCTGCCACACCGCCTATCGGATGTAAGCCTGCCACCCCCTAAACAACGGCCCCTGGTGCAAACCGGGGGCCGTTGTCATATCATCCGCAGGTAAAGCCGGTGATGATGTCATCATCGTTCAGATAGATGTTCAAGCGTTCGGCAATGTAATCCATCGTCACGGCGGTATCGGGCCGGATGATGCGCATCGGACCGATAAAGGTCGTCGCCGCCAGCACGCCGAAGGGCTGACCAATCAACGGTTGGAAAGAGGCAGCGCCGCAGGCGTTCGACATTGGCGGCATCGGAACAATTGGCGTTTGAATGACGCAACCCACCAGAACAATAGGCAGGGACAGGACAGTCAGGCGAAAAGACAGGCTCATGGTACACACTCCTGTACAGGGCAGATCATCCGCAAAACAAACGGCGGACCACCCCCATGGCGTCAACCTGAACATTCAGGCGACTGGGGCTGATATAACCGTTCACCTTTTCGCCAGACCTGACAACACGCAATTCCCCCAGCCGGTTTACCTCGGCCAGATCGGCATAATCCCGCCCGATATAGCCGGTCAGATCCGCGCTGCCACAGGTGTCAGACAGGGCCGGCAGGATGACACTGGGGCTGGCCATTTCAACCATCGGCGCGGCCGGGCGGCAGCCTGACAGCGCCATCAGGATCAACGGGATGGCGACCAAAAGCTGCAACACATCCCCCCCGATCTGAATTCCTGATGCGGTTTCCGACCTGCCACGCCCGCGCCACGAAATCAAAGCCCGGTCACCGCCGCCGCGAACTGGCGTTTCCCTCGTTGCAATTTTGCGCGCCTTCCCGCACCCTGACCCAAATTGCGAGGAAGGACATAAAGCTATGCGTACACGCGCCGCCGTGGCTGTTGCAGCCGGAAAACCGCTTGTTATCATGGATGTGAACCTGGACGATCCCAAAGAGGGCGAGGTTCTGGTTGAAATCAAGGCCACCGGAATTTGCCATACGGACGAGTTTACCCTG
>JANNBI010000486.1:0-3960 GCA_031385345.1 Paracoccaceae bacterium
GATATATTGGTTGCGGGCTCGGCGGTGTTCTCGGGCGGATCGGTCGACAATCCCGGCCCCTATGGCATCAACATCGCCGCATTGCGACGCGTGGCCGAGGCGGCGGCGTTGTAAGGGCTGAGGTTTGGGCCTGATACCGCCGTCATCGTCCAAACCAATGCGGCGCCCCGCAGGGCCAATTCAGGATCAAGCACCATGAACAGACTGGTCACGTTGGGGGTAAAAGGCGGCCCGTCGTTGCTGGCAACCGGCGCCATGCCAACCTCAACCTTGCTGGACCTTGACGGCCACCGGATCGTTATTGACGCGGGTTTGGGTGTAACGCGTGCCTTGGTACAGGCGGGCGTGGCGCTGAACAGCCTTGAGTCGATTTTCATCACCCATCTGCATTCTGATCACATTCTGGAATTGGGCGGACTGGTGCATACGGCCTGGGTTTCCGGTTTGCAAACGATCCTTAACATATATGGCCCTGCGGGGATTGCAGAGCATTGGGCCGGGTTTATGCAGGCCATGTCCTATGACCACCATCTGCGGGTGGTCGACGACGGACGCGTCCCGCTGGAGACTTTGGTGACGGTCCACACGGTTTCTGAAGGTGTGATCCCCTATGACGGGTTGCGGATTCAGGCTTTGTTGGTGAACCACCCACCGGTGAATTTCGCCTATGCCTACCGGTTCGACGGCACTCGGTCGGTCACGTTCTCCGGGGATACGACCTATCATCCGCCGCTGATCGACTTCGCCCGCGGATCGGACGTTTTGGTGCATGAGGCGCTGTTGCCCGAAGGGGTAGAGGTGATCCTGACTCGCACCGGGGGCGGCGAGAAGCTGCGGCATCACCTGACAGCCTCGCATACGACCATAACAGATGTCGGGCGGATTGCAGCGGGCGCTGGCGTGGGGCGGTTGGTGCTGCACCATCTGGTGCCAGTGGATTTTCCGCCTTTCACCGATGCGGATTGGCAGGACCGCGCAGCGCTGCATTTCGCGGGGCCGGTGATCGTCGGCAAGGATGGGCTGGAGATTGAACTGTAGCAGGGCGCGGCCCGGCAAGCCCAGCGTACCGCTGTACCTTTCCGGGCAAGTCTTGGACTTCCGACCAAAAAAGGGGGAACTGGTGGCGAGGGGGGGACTCGAACCCCCGACCCTGCGATTATGAGTCGCATGCTCTAACCAACTGAGCTACCTAGCCACACTGGCGGCACGGGTATTAGAGCGACACCGGGGCGTCAAGCGGATTCTGCACCGCATGGGCCACCCGCGGGCGTCCCGAAGCCGTGACTGTCAGCACCGCCTCGATGAACATTGACCGGCCCTCGACATCGGCGGCGCGAATGTCGCGGGTCACCACAATGCGCAGATCTTCGGCGCCCGAGGCGCGGGCGCGCGCTGTGGCATCTTCGGTCAGATGCGCCTCCATCGCGGTCAGGGCCGCGTCGCGGTCGGCAAAGATTTGCAGCCCCTCGGCCAGATGCAGGGTGAACTGGCCTTCGCTGGGGCTGGTGATCTGCCCGGTCGCGCGCTGGCTGATCTGGCCCACCACTGCGCCGATTGCGTTGGCCACATCGGCATGTTCCGGCAGGATCATCGGACAGCCCAAGCGTTCCCCAACCGCGCCGTAATAGCTGGCGGCTGATGCGCCAAGGCCGATCACCGGCACCGCCAGACGGGTGGACAATGCCAAAATGCCCCGGTGCTGCGACAGGCCGGCGGTCGTCAGGGCGTGGCGTGCCAGCTTTTCGGGCGCATCGGCGCTGACGCCATCCTCGGCAAAGGCGGCTTCTAGCAGGCAATCCACGGTTTGCGCGGTCAACTGGTCAATGATGGCCTGCGCCAAAGGCTCTGCCCCTACGGCAAAACGGTCGCCAGACCCATTGCGGCGTTTGGCCAGCAGCGCCACGGCCTTGACCGAGGCGCTGGCATCCCAAGCGTCCAGCCGCCCCAGAACATGGCTGGCATCCGACGGCGTAACACCACAAACCATCACCAGCCCGCGCGCGACCAGCCGTTCCATCGCCGCCACCTCTAGCCGAGAGGTCAGGGCTGCGTTCATCGGCATCGGCGCGGTGACGCGGGCCAGAACCGCCGCCTCGCGCGCGGTCAAACCGCCGGCCTGCCCGCCCATCGGCACCACAAAGCGCCCGTCAAACTCACCAACCGCGTCATTTCCCAACGCACGGTCCAGCGTGTCATGCACCATCTTGCCGTGGTCCACCGCCAACAGCGCCACCGGGATCAACCGACGCGGACCCAAACGCAAACCGCCCACCAGTCCGGCGGTCAGCAAATGCACCTCACTGTCGCCGCCCAGACCGGTGGTGCGCATCGCCACCGCCTCGACCATGGTCCGCAGGCCGCCGACGCGCGCACCTTCGGGGTCAATTTCGGGCAAACCGTCCATCAGGACGGCAACATCGGTGGTGGTCCCGCCGATATCGGACACCAGCGCGTTTTGCTCGCCGGTCAGCCAGCGCGCGCCCGCGATCGACGCGGCAGGACCGGACAGAATGGTTTCAATCGGCCGTTCGCGCACCATCGCCGCCGAGATCAGGGCGCCGTCGCCGCGCACGACCATCAAGGGCGCAGTGATGCCCTTGGCCGCCAGATGACGCTCACAGGCCGCAACAAGACCGTCAATCATCCCGATCAAGCGGGCGTTCAGAACGGCGGTCAGCGCGCGTTTGGGGCCGTTCAGATTGGCGGAAAGCTCGTGGCTGCACGTGACGGGGCGATGGGTGACGCGACGGATCAGATCGCGGGCGGCGCGTTCATGGGCCGGGTTGCGGGTGGCAAAGCGCGCGGCAACGGCAAAGCCCATGACCTGCGGGCCAAGGTCGGTCACCACGCGCTCCAACTCCACCAGATCCAGCGGTGCGGTTTCGGTGCCAGCATGGCTGTGCCCACCGGTCAGCCGGATCACCGGATCGCCTTTCAGCGCCTCGATCAGACCGCCGCGTGTCAGGTCATCATCGTCAAAGCCGATGAAAATAAGCGCGACCCGCCCGCCCTGCCCTTCGACCAAGGCATTGGTCGCCAAGGTCGTGGACAAGGACACCAGTGCTATCTGCTCCGGGGCAACCCCCGCCAAATCCAGCGCCGCATCCACCGCCCGCCCGATGCCCAAGGCTAGATCGCCGCGCGTGGTCAGGGATTTGGCTTTGCCAATCACGCGGTCGGCGGACTCGTCCAGAATGACCGCATCGGTATAGGTGCCGCCGGTATCGACGCCAAGGAAGTAGGCCATCAGGTTCTCATTTTCGGTTGCGCGCTGGGCTTGCATAGGGGCTTTGACGGCAAAGGTCAGCCCCAAGCGCGGCGTTTTGGGCTGGATTTGCGGCAATAGTCGAGGATTGGCGGCTTGCCCCCCCTCGCCTTCACCTTGTTCAGCGATTAGGGAAGGGGCAGAGGGCCCGATGCAAACCAACTCCAATCTCTCCACTTATCCCATCGTGCAGGATATCGTCCTTGTGGGCGGCGGACATGCGCATGTGCTGGTGGCGCTGATGTGGGGGATGGCGCCCTTGCCGGGGGTCCGGCTGACCATCGTTAATCCATCGGCGGCGGCGCCCTATACCGGCATGTTGCCGGGATTTGTGGCTGGGCATTATCGCCGGGACGAGATCATGATCGACCTGATCGCACTGGCGCGGCGGGAGGGTGCGCGGGCGATCCTTGACCGGGTCGTGGGGATCGACCGCGCTGCGAAGCAGGTGATTTTGGCCGGACGCGGACCCTTGGCCTATGACCTGTGTTCAATTGATATCGGGATCACCTCGGATCTTCCCGACCTGCCCGGCTTTGTCGAATTTGGATTGGCAGCCAAGCCTTTGGGGCCTTTTGCGGCGCGCTGGCAAGAGTTTGTCGCCACCCCTCGGCACGACCCGGCACAGGTGATTGTCGTGGGCGGCGGGGTGGGTGGGGCCGAACTGGCGCTGGCGATGCAGCACCGTCTGGCGC
>JANNBI010000004.1:0-10042 GCA_031385345.1 Paracoccaceae bacterium
AGATCGGGGTCGAAACCGGCGGGTCCAACGTGCAATGGGCGATCAACCCTGCCGATGGCCGCATGGTGGTGATCGAGATGAACCCACGGGTGTCGCGGTCCTCGGCACTGGCATCGAAAGCCACCGGTTTCCCGATTGCCAAGATCGCGGCGAAACTGGCGGTCGGCTATACGCTGGACGAGTTGGACAATGACATCACCAAGGTGACGCCGGCGTCGTTTGAACCTTCCATCGACTATGTCGTTACCAAGATCCCCCGCTTCGCGTTTGAGAAATTCCCCGGCGCCGAACCGAACCTGACCACCGCGATGAAATCCGTGGGTGAGGTGATGGCGATTGGCCGCACCATTCACGAATCCATGCAAAAGGCGCTGGCCAGCCTTGAAACCGGCCTGTCCGGCTTTGACGAAATCGCCATTCCGGGGGTGACGGTTCCGGGCACGGTCAGCGATGCCTCGGGGCGGGCGGCGATTTTCAAGGCGCTGGGTCAAGCGACCCCCGACCGGCTGCGCGTGATCGCGCAGGCCATGCGCCACGGGCTGACCAATGACGAGATCAACGGCGCCACGTCATTCGATCCGTGGTTTCTGGCGCGCATCCGCGAAATCATCGAGGTTGAGGCGCAGGTGCGCCACGACGGATTGCCCACCAATGCCCCTGCCCTGCGCAAGCTGAAGATGATGGGCTTTACCGATGCCCGTTTGGCCATGCTGACCGGGCGCGACGAAGGTCAGGTGCGCCGCGCCCGTCTGCGTCTGGGCGTCATCGCGGTGTTCAAGCGCATCGACACCTGCGCTGCCGAGTTTGAGGCCCAGACCCCCTATATGTATTCCACCTATGAAGCCCCCGCGATGGGCGACGTGGAATGCGAGGCCCGCCCCTCCAACGCGAAAAAGGTCGTCATTCTTGGCGGCGGTCCGAACCGGATCGGTCAGGGCATCGAATTCGATTATTGCTGCTGTCATGCCTGCTATGCCCTGACGGCGGCGGGCTTCGAGACCATCATGATCAACTGCAATCCCGAAACCGTCAGCACGGATTATGACACCTCGGACCGCTTGTACTTCGAACCCCTGACGCTGGAACATGTGCTGGAGATTCTGCGGGTTGAACAGGACAACGGCACGCTGCACGGCGTGATCGTGCAGTTCGGCGGCCAGACCCCGCTGAAACTGGCGCAGGCGCTCGCGAACGAAGGCATCCCGATCCTTGGCACCACCCCCGATGCGATTGATCTGGCCGAGGACCGCGAACGCTTTCAAGGTCTGTTGCAGGAACTGGGGCTGAAACAGCCGCACAACGGCACGGCGCGGTCGCGGGATGAGGCTTTTGCCGTCGCCGCCGATGTCGGCTATCCGCTGGTGATCCGGCCGTCCTTTGTGCTGGGGGGCCGGGCGATGGAAATCGTCCGCTCGGATGAGCAGTTGGAGCGCTATATCGCCACCGCCGTGCAGGTTTCGGGGTCGTCCCCGGTGCTGCTGGACAGCTATCTGTCCGGCGCGGTCGAGGTGGATGTTGACGCGCTGTCGGACGGAAACGCCGTGCATGTCGCGGGCATCATGGAACATATCGAAGAGGCTGGCGTGCATTCGGGCGATTCTGCCTGCTGCCTGCCGCCGCACCAACTGTCGGCAGAGATCGTGGCCGAACTGACGCGGCAGACCGTTGTGATGGCCTTGGCGCTGAAGGTTGTCGGCCTGATGAACGTGCAATTCGCCATCAAGGATGGCGTGATCTATGTGCTGGAGGTGAACCCGAGGGCGTCGCGTACCGTGCCGTTTGTGGCCAAGGCAACAGACAGCGCCATCGCGTCGATTGCCGCGCGTCTGATGGCCGGAGAGCCGCTGTCGAACTTCCCGATGCGCGCGCCCTATCCGGCGGGCGTGGGGCCGGACACGCCGCTGCCACTTGCCGATCCGATGACGCTGGCCAATCCGCAGACCCCGTGGTTTTCGGTCAAAGAGGCCGTGCTGCCCTTTGCCCGCTTCCCCGGCGTCGATCCGGTTCTGGGGCCGGAAATGCGCAGCACCGGAGAGGTCATGGGCTGGGACCGCACCTTTGCTCTGGCCTTCCTGAAGGCACAGATGGGGGCCGGGGTGATGCTGCCCGAAGGCGGCCGGGTGTTCGTGTCGGTGAAGGACATGGACAAGACCGAGGCCATGGCGGGGGCGGTCAAGGGATTGATAGCCTTGGGATTTGAGGTGGTGGCGACCAAGGGCACGGCGGCCTGGCTGGCGGGTCTGGGGGTCGCGTCAACCTCAGTCTCGAAGGTCTATGAGGGCCGCCCGAACATCGTGGACCGGCTGAAGAACGACGAAATCGCGCTGGTGATGAACACGACAGAGGGGACGCAGGCCGTCGCAGACAGCCGCGATATCCGGCGCGTGGCGCTGATGGACAAGATCCCGTATTTCACGACGGCGGCGGCGAGTATCGCGGCGGTGGAAGCGATGAAAGCGCGCGGCGAGGGGTATGGGGTGAGGACGTTGCAGGGGTGAGCTCACACGTCACGATCAGAGTGCGAGGCTACAAATACTTCGAAAGGATATTTGCAATCCCAATGCATGTGGAATGACTTCCCCTTCGAATTCCTAATTAACACCAGTTCGCTTGCTGCAATTAGGGCAAGTCCTGTTGCCATTCTTCCAATCAAAATCGTTAATACTTTTAACGTCCAATTTTTCGATAGTCTTTACAATATTCCTATTTTTATCATACTCCTGTCTCGTAAGGCACTCATAGCAAATCTGCTTGCCCACATTTGTGATCGGATCCACCTTAAAATTCAAAGGACTGTTACATCCATCAGTAGAGCACGAGCCCTGTACCAGAGTCTTTCTATCTGCCGATGGGCGGAATACTTTCTTGCACTTAAAACAACAAAAGTAGCTACGCCCTTCGTCATCACGCCTTCTTATTACGTGAAACTCCGCTCCGCAACTACACTCAAATTTCCCCGATTGTGGCAACTCGTCTAAATAGGTGACATCATATGCTTCACCTAGGGTCAATTCCAGTGTCTTAGCGTTGATGCGAACATTCCCTAAGCAGGAATTACAAAACCTTTCCATGCTGCCCGTTCTGGTTTTTCCAATGAAATCAATATTTTGTCCGCAGCGAGGGCAGTTTCCAGTGGCAGCAACGTCAAGCGAGTCGTCGGAGATCCATGCCGATTCCAGCGGAGATTTTCCGATTCCGGAAAGACGGCCGATGACGCGCGAAACTACTTTCGTTCCTCCAGTCGACAGCCGATGGAAATTTGCTTCTGAGCCGCAACTGGAACAATTTACTACTCTGGTAGTCCCGCCTGACATACCAAGGTCTGCCGAATTGACTGTGTTGCAGGTGGGGCAACGATACGTCTCGGATCGACTTGTCTGAAAGGTTTGAACTTGGTCTTGCTTGGCGTTCGTTTGGATTTCTGAGTTAACTATGTTGTCGGCCGTACTTGTGCTAATCGCTGACTCCGTCGCAACAACATATCCCATCTCTTCAATATCTTTAAGTGAAGCGTTCGAATCTTCCTTCAAGTTTCGCAACGTAAATACAACAAGCCTCCTCATCTCCATAGCATCGCTGATGTCCGCGAGTTCTTGAATAAGAGAATCGATATTGTCAGCAGTCAAACCAACTCGTCTTGCAGCAAAATCAGCGAGCTTTCTCGCTTCGTCCTGAGACCTAACCTTTTCATTGCTTTCCGTAACGAGGAACGAGATTAGTCCAGTCGACACAAATATCGAGAGGTTAGCTATTAGACCAAAAAGAGGACTTACTTGAATGAGGAAAGGAAAAATAACCGACACGAGGGCTGCCACTGCAGCAACAATAGTTATCAAGAATACGGGGTAGGACGAACCGCCGCGCCTTATTCCTAAACCAGTCCGAACTTTCGCTTCATCCATTGACAAAATGGCCCCCTACATTACTGTTGGGAGCCACGTTACCGAGTATTAGATTATATAACAATAGTTTCATGTGCACATTGGCACGAACCTAAGGATAGTGGTACTTCAGAGTTTTGTCAAGTCCCGGAGAGTTCGAAGTCATTCTAGGGGACTATCGCAAGTCGTTTCGGTCCGTCGGCAGTTCCGGGCTCACCAGTCATTCCTTAACATTTCATTAATTTCCCCAACGCAATTCACTGAGTTACATAACTTAAGCGGGTTACGCCTGCGACTGGACACCTCTCTCGGCTCGCTCCGCCAAATCCCGCCACGAGACCATTCCACCCTCGGTGCGCCGCCCTACGTTGGGCCCCTTGACTTCCCCCCCGATCTCCCCCATGTCCCCCCCAACCCGAAGCCCGTGCCGCGTGAGCACCGAAAGGCTCGGACCAAAGGTTCCCACCCTCACGCAGGGGCGCCGCTTGCGGCACGGTCTTGCGGGGTTCCCCGAGGGCGAGGGTCGCTTGCCCCTTGTGCTATGGAATATTCCGATGACTGCCACCACCTTTGAAGAGCTTGGCCTGTCGCCAAAGCTTGTTGCCGCGCTGAAACTGACCAACCTGCAAACCCCGACGCCTATTCAGGCGCAGGCGATCCCGCATATCATGGCGGGGCGCGATCTGATGGGGCTGGCGCAGACCGGCACCGGCAAGACGGCGGCTTTTGGTCTGCCGCTGTTGCACCGCATTCTGGATCTGGGCCATCCGCCCGGACCGAAGAACGTGCGCGCCCTGATCCTTGCGCCGACGCGCGAACTGGCCTTGCAGATCAAGGACAACCTTGAAACCTTCACCAAAGGCACCGCCGTGCGCGTGGTCATGGTGGTGGGGGGCGCCTCGCTGAACCGTCAGGCGGCTGCTTTGCTGCGCGGGGCGGATGTGCTGGTGGCAACGCCGGGCCGTCTGATCGACCTGCTGGAGCGGGGCGATGTCAGCTTGGAAAAATGCGGCTATCTGGTGCTGGACGAGGCCGACCACATGCTGGACATGGGGTTCATCCATTCCCTGCGCAAAATCGCCAAGCATATCCCGCTGAAGCGTCAGACCATGCTGTTTTCGGCCACCATGCCGAAGGACATCGAAGAAATCGCTGACGCCTATCTGCGCGACCCGATCCGGGTGCAGGTGGCCCCGCCGGGCAAGCCGATCGAGAAGATTTCGCAGGGCGTCTATTACATCCCCAATGGCGACAAGGCCCGCCTGCTGGAGGAGTTCCTGAAAAGCCATCCGACCGAACAGGCGCTGGTCTTTGGCCGCACCAAGCATGGCAGCGAAAAGCTGATGAAGCTGCTGGTGGCATGGGGGTTCAAGGCGGGGTCGATCCATGGCAACAAATCTCAAGGCCAGCGCGACCGCACGCTCAGCGAGTTCCGCGGCGGGCTGCTGGATGTGCTGGTGGCGACGGATGTGGCGGCGCGCGGCATTGATATTCCGACGGTTCGGCACGTTTACAACTTTGACATGCCGAATGTGCCGGAAAACTATGTTCACCGCATCGGACGGACAGCGCGGGCGGGGGCCGAGGGTACTTCGGTCAGCTTCTGTGCGCCCGGAGAGATGGGCGAATTGCAGGCCATTGAAAAGCTGCTGAAAAAGCCGCTGCCGGTGGTTGGTGGCGCGGCTTGGGCGGCGGATGCGATTGCAGCGGCGCCGAAGGCCGGGCAGAATCGCGGCCAGCGTCCGGGGCAAGGTCAGGGCGGCCAGAAGCGCGGGGCGCAACCCCCGGCAGCACGGGCGGCGAACAAGCCGGGCGCTGTGAAAACCTATCCGCCACGGCCCGCATCGTCCAAACCGCAGGCGGCCAAGCCGATGGGCGGCGGTCATTCGCCGGCCCGTCAGGACGGGGCCCGGCATGAGGGTGCGCGTCCGGCTGGGACCGTGAAGGGACAGCCGAGCCGGTTCTCGCGCGGTTAAGGATCAGATCGAACGACAGCAAAGGGGCCCTTCGCGGCCCCTTTTTTTATGGGCGGGGTCTTATTGGGCGAGGTTTAGCTGACCTCATCCTCAAGGTTCAGCTTCATGTCCAGCAAGACCTGCTGGATCGCCAGAGTTTCGCGCAACATGCGCTTGGCCTCGTTCGCGGTGATCTTCCCGTCCGCGATGGCGTTGTTGTATTCGGCCATCAGCATGGCAAAGCGCTGCGCCAACGCCACCACATCCTGATTGACGGAATGGCTCGGCTCTACGTTGCGCTTTTCCACGTCATAGGACAGCGTGACGCCGCGCAGGTCGGCCAGGGCGGCGGTCACATGGGGAAAGCGCGAGGCGGCTTCCAGCTGGGCCACCACGTCGATGGGCATAAAGCGGTCGCCATGTTCGTCGCTGTCGGAATAATAGCGGCCCAAAGTCGCTTTTGAACGACCGGTCACTTCGCAGGCGGCCTCCACTCCGACATCCTTGACCAGGGCCTCGGTGTGCTTTTTCAGGTAGGATTCAATGCTCATGCCAACCCGGGCCTCTCTCTCGTTACCAATAGGGGAACGCTCCCCTGCTTTTCCCCTTAATCAAGTCAAAGGAAGTTGTCATTCATAAAGGGGTTCAGGGCAACCTGAACTCATTTTACGAGTGATGGATCGGCGTCCCCAGCGCAGGTCCTTTTGGGTGGGGGTCCGTTGCACGCCAGTCCGTTTGGATTGAACATCTGCTGTTTGCAAAGGTGGTGCGGCGGACCCGTCGAACATTTAACGGTATGGCGGGGCACAGTCCCGCCATTTTTATTTGGTGCGGGGGCGGGCCGGGGTCAAGGCCCCGGTCCGTCCGCCCGGCCACGATGCGGGACGACGCCGAAAGGTTCCGGCGACCGCCCCCCCCTGCCCCTGCCCCGCAAATCCCTTGCAATGCCCCGCGCCGCCGGGCTATTTCGCCCTATGGCCAAGCTGTATTTTCATTTTTCCACCATGAATGCCGGGAAATCGACCCTGCTGCTGCAAGCCTCGCACAATTACCGCGAGGGCGGGATGACGACCTATCTGATCACGGCGCAGTTCGACAACCGCGCCGGGCAAGGCCGGATCGCCAGCCGCATCGGCATTGGCGAGCCCGCAGATACCTTTGCCCCGACCGAAGATCTGCTGGCCAAACTGACTGCGCGCTTTGCCGAGGGCCGCGTGGATTGCGTGTTCATCGACGAGGCGCAGTTTCTGACCAAGGAACAGGTCTGGCAGTTGGCGCGGGCGGTGGATGATCTGGGTGTGCCGGTGATGTGCTATGGGCTGCGGGTGGATTTTCAAGGCAATCTTTTCCCGGGATCGGCGGCGCTGCTGGCTTGGGCGGATGAAATGCGCGAAGTCCGCACGATTTGCCACTGCGGCAAGAAGGCGACGATGGTGATTCGGCGCGGGCCGGACGGTCGTGCCCTGCGCGACGGCGATCAGGTGCAGATCGGCGGGAATGAAACTTATGTCTCCTTGTGTCGGCGGCATTGGCGCGAGGCTGTGGGCGAGGAGTAGGCGGGTTTGGCCCCGAGACTTCAGGTCTTGCGACCCCCCAAAGCGATCACCGTTCCGGCCACAACGATCAGACCCATCCCCGTCCAGGCCATCCAACCGAGGGTTTGCCCCCAGATCACATAGGACCAGAAGGCCGAGGCGGGCAGGATGACATATTCCAGCACGCTGGCCTTGGCCGCCGAGGTGATCTGATAGCCCCGGATCATCAGACCGACCCCCAGAAGCGAGCCTGCGGCCTGAACGAAGGTCCAGATCCAGAAGTCGAGCGTGGGCCAGACCGGGCCGCGTTGCAGGAAATACTCCGGTCCCTGCGGTACGGTCAGGGGCCAGATCGTCAGCCAGATCATGCCCAAAGCGCCGATCACCCCCAAGGCGACGAAGAACCCGGCCAGCAGGGTTTCCGCCGTCTCGGCCCCGCACCATTCACGGGTGGCGATGTTGCCCATGGCGTAAAGCGCGCCCGCCAGAACCGGCAGCAGGGCGGCTAGGGAAGCGCCTGACATCGCCTCGGGGCCCAAGACCAGAACCACGCCGACAAAACCCAAAAGGACAGCGGCGATCTGCACCGCGCCGATGCGGTGGCCATAGGCCAGTGCCCCGATCAACAGCACGAAGATCGGCGCGGTGAACAGGCCCGCCGCCACCAGCGCCACCGGCAAGAACGCCAGCGCGCCGAAATAGATCACCATGGCCGAGCCGTGAATGGCCGAGCGCGCGGCAACGGCGCGCAGGTTCACCGGGCGCAGGCGGCGACGAAACGCCAGCGCCACCACGCCCAGCAAAGCCATGGCCATGCAGGACCGGGTCAGGTGAAACTGCCACAGCCCCGCATCGGTGGCGATGATCTGCACGAAATTGTCGGTGAAGCCGATCAGCAGGGCATAGATCAGGATCAGTCCGGCGGCGGCAAGGGTGCGGTCTTTGGTCGCGGTCACGCGGGGTTCCATCTGTTTTACGCTTTTCAACTGCCCGCAACGGCATAAGACTGCGCGTCAGAAAGCGACCGAATGGTGCGCAAACGGGGGCAAGTGATGGGCTGGTTGGCGGATGAGACGGGGTTGGACAAATGCCCGGCCAATTATGCGGCGCTGACACCCCTGACTGCCCTTGCCCGCGCGGCGGATGTCTTTGCCAACCGTACCGCCGTGGTGTGGAAAACCACCCGGTTGACCTATGCCGATTATGCGGGGGAGGTTAGCCGAATGGCCTCGGCCCTGACCCGGCGCGGGGTTTTGCCGGGCGATGTGGTGGCGACGCTGATGCCCAATATCGCCCCGCAAGCCGTGGCGCATTTCGGGGTTCCGGCGGCAGGCGCGGTGCTGAACACCATCAACACAAGGCTGGACCCCGACACCGTGGCCTATATCTTTGGCCATGCCGGGGCAAAGATCGTGCTGGTGGACAGCGCCTTTGTCGGGCTGGCCGAAACCGCGATCACAAGGATGGAGGGGCCGCCGCCGCAGATCGTCGAGGTGGTGGATCACGGCTTTGCCGCCAGTGGCCGCCATGTGACCTATGATCAGATGATGGCGACGGGCGATCCGGATGCGGCGTGGATTTACCCGCAGGACGAATGGGAAAGCATCGCGATCAATTACACCTCAGGGACGACGGGGCGGCCCAAGGGGGTGGTGGTGCATCACCGGGGGGCTTATCTGGCTGGTCCGGCGAGTGTGATGGCCTGGCGGATGCAGGTTTTCCCGGTCTATCTGACCATCGTGCCGCTGTTTCATTGCAACGCCTGGTGCCATGCCTGGATGCTGCCAATGCTGGGCGGGCAGATGACCTGCTGCCGCGACATCACGGCGCGGGCGATCTATGACGCCATTGCCGACGAAGGGGTAACGCATTTTGGGGCCGCGCCCATCGTGCTGAACTTGCTGATCAACGCCAAACCCGAGGACCGCCGCGCCTTTTCCCATGTGGTGGAGGTGTTTACCGCCGGTGCGCCGCCACCTGCCGCCACCCTCGCCTCGATTGAGCCTTTGGGGTTCAATGTGACGCAGGTCTACGGGCTGACCGAGACTTACGGCCCCTCGGTCGAATGTCTGTGGCAACCGGACTGGGAGGGAGAGGTGGGCGAGGCCCGCGCGGCGCTGAAGGCGCGGACCGGGGTGGCGATGGTGATGCTGGACGGGGCGGCGTTGCATGATACGCACGGCGCGCCGGTGCCGCGCGACGGGGTGCATCTGGGCGAAATCGCGCTGCGCGGCAATATGGTGATGAAAGGCTATTACAAGAACCCCGACGCCACCGCCGAGGCGTTCAAGGGCGGATGGTTCCGCACCGGCGATATCGCGGTGCAGTACCCCGACGGCTATTTGAAGATCACCGACCGAGCCAAGGACATCATCATCTCGGGCGGTGAAAACGTCTCCTCGGTGGAGGTCGAGGGGGCGTTGATGCATCACCCTGCCGTGTCGCTGTGCGCGGTGGTGGCCATGCCGGATGACAAATGGGGCGAGGTGCCCTGCGCTTTTGTTGAATTGAAACCGGGAATGAATGCGACCGAGGCAGAGTTGATCGCGCATTGCCGCGCGCGTTTGCCGGGCTTTGCCACGCCCAAGATGGTGGTTTTCGCGGATCTGCCCAAAACATCGACCGGCAAGATCCAGAAGTTCGAATTGCGCGCGGCGGCCAAGCTGTTGCG
>JANNBI010000009.1:0-2790 GCA_031385345.1 Paracoccaceae bacterium
GTGGCTTTGGCGCGCGATCATCTGGTGGCGCGGCTGCATCAGGAAGCCGCACATTCGCTTGCCGGTCGGCCCAGTACTGATGCGCCCGACCCCGGCGCCACGGTTTGCGCCTGCCTGAATGTCGGCATCAACACGATCCGCGACGCCATCCAGTCCGGCCGCGCCCTAAGCGTTGCCGCCTTGGGGGAGGCTTTGGGTGCGGGCACGTCCTGCGGTTCCTGCCGTCCCGAACTGGCCGGATTGCTGACCCGTTTCAAACTGCCGGAGGCCGCCGAATGAACACACTTGCCGCCAAACCCTATGTCATGCCGCTGATCCTGCGGATCCGGATGCTGGTGGCCAAACTGGCCAGCCCGCACAAAACCCAAGACTAGCCCCGCACGCGCGCGGCCCGGCCGGGATTCGTCAGTCTGGTGGGGCCTGGTCCCGGATCGGCCGATCTGATCACCCTGCGCGGGCTGGCCCGGTTGCAGGCGGCGGATGTGGTTTACTATGACCGTTTGGCCGACCCGGCCCTTTTGTCCCATGCCAAACGCGGCGCGGCGCTGATCTATGTTGGCAAGGCGCCGGGCTGTCACGCCATGCCGCAAGCGCAGATCAATGCGCTGTTGGTGCAGGCCGCGCAGGCAGGTCAGCAGGTGGTGCGGTTGAAATGCGGGGATCCGGGAATTTTCGGACGCGGCGCGGAAGAGGCGGCGGCGCTGGATGCGGCTGGGGTCAACTGGGACATTGTGCCCGGCGTCACTTCGGCCTGCGCGGCGGCGGCCTCGGCCGGCAGTTTTCTGACGGAACGCGGCAAGACCGAACGGATCATCTTTGCGACCGGGCATCTGCGCCACGATACGGCGCAAGATTGGGGGGCCACGGCGCAGGCGGGCACGACGCTGGCCTGTTACATGGGCGTGTCACAGGCCGGGGCGATCACCAAAGGGTTGCGGCGGGCCGGTTGGCCGATGGATGCCTCGGTTCAGGTGATTTCCAAGGCGCAAACCCCGGCAGAGCAGATTTTTGCCTGCCGTTTGGACGGACTTCAGGACCTGTGCGCGGCGCATCCCGGGCTGAACCCGGCGATCTTGCTGATCCGCTGGCCTTTGACGGCTGACGCGCCCCAATTGGCTGTGCAGGCGGCGCGCGCCATCACCTGACCTCTACCTTGCGCGGCTTTTGGAGTGCTGGGGACCGCAGCGCGCGGAAGGGCTTGCATCCCCAGCCGCGCCCAGCCATTCAAGGCGCTGTGAGCGAGCCCATGCCCCCCTTTCCCATCCCCGACGCGACCCTCGGCTGGTCGGCGTTTTACGCTGATCAGCTGGAACCCGGCGAGGAAGCGCTGTCGCACTTGCGGATTGCCACCGTGCATCGGTCACGGCTGACCGCCGAGGGGGCCTACGGCGCGGTGCGGCTGGTCTTGTCACCCCAAGCCAACCCGCAGGATTTCGCGGTGGGCGACTGGGTGCTAGCGGACCCCGACACGCATCTGCTGATCCGCCGTCTGACCCGACTTTCGCTGCTGCAACGCCGCACCGAAGGCGCGCGTCACCCCCAGTTGATCGCCGCCAATGTCGATACCTTGTTCATCGTCACCTCGTGCAATGACGATTTTAACCCGGCCCGGCTGGAACGGTATCTGGCCCTCGCGAATGAGGCCGGGACCGATCCGGTGATCGTGCTGACCAAGGCCGATCAGATCCCCGATGCCACATCCTATCAGGCGCAGGCGGCGGCCTTGCAACGGGGGCTGAAGGTGGTGACGGTCAACGCCCTGTCGCCGCAGGCCGCCGATGGTCTGCGGCCCTGGTGCGGGGTGGGGCAGACCGTGGCGCTGGTGGGATCGTCCGGTGTGGGCAAGTCAACCTTGCTGAACACCCTGGCCGAAAAGACTGCCGAGGACGCGCAAGCGACCGGCGGCGTGCGCGAGGATGACGCCAAGGGGCGGCACACCACGACCTCGCGGTCATTGCATGCGATCCGGGGCGGCGGCTGGGTGATCGACACGCCGGGCAAGCGGACGCTGCATGTCAGCGATGTCTCGGCCGGGCTGGAGGTGCTGTTTGCCGAGATCATTGATCTGGCCCCCACCTGCCGGTTCCGCGACTGCACCCATGCGCATGAACCGGGCTGCGCAGTGCAGGCGGCGATCAAGGCCGGAACGCTGGACCCCGAACGGCTGATCCGATGGCGCAAGCTGGTGGATGAAAATCGCGGCAACACCCCGGTGTTGAGCGGCCCCAAAGGCAACAAAACCAAACAGTTCACCGGCAAGCGGCGCTAGGCGGGCCGAAAACCGGCCCGTCCCTGCACCTTAGAAATCGGTCGGCGCGCCGCCTTCCTGTTTGCGGCGGGCAACGAACTGGCGCAACTCTTCCTGATGATCGCCGTTCATTTCGGGCGGCTCGAACTCGGCCAGGATCTGTTTGTAGATCCGATGGGCGCGTTCGGCGGTCCAAAGCGAGCCGTCAATCTGCCAAGCCTCAAAATTGCGCCAATCCGACACGAAGGGCTGATAGAACGCGGTGGTATAGCGTTCCTGCGTGTGCTGGCAGCCAAAGTAATGACCGGACGGCCCGACCTCGCGGATGGCATCAAGGGCGATGTCATCTTCGGTCGTGGCATAGGTCGAAGCCTCAAAATAGCGCTGGATCATTTGCAGGACTTCGCAATCCATGATGAACTTTTCGGGGCTGGCGATCAGCCCGCCTTCCAGCCAGCCCGCCGCGTGATAGACCATGTTGGTCTGCGACTGCACCGCCGACCACAGCGAGTTGGAGGTTTCCCACATCGCCTGCCCATCGG
>JANNBI010000013.1:0-2157 GCA_031385345.1 Paracoccaceae bacterium
GACAAAGCCCTTCAACCGGCGCTGACCCGAGGTTGCGTCAAACCCGCCCGGCACGCCGAAGCCGCCGACCCATGCGCCGAGCCGGGTGCGCCAATTCTGCACGGCCATGATCACAAGTCCTTCGATGCAAAGGGCCGGGACACCCGCGACCTCGCGACGGAGGTGTCCGCCGCCGCGATGCGCCTCTCGAGATCGAAGATCGCCGTTGCCAGTTCCGCGTCCGAGCCATAGCTGATCTGGCGGCCGTCATAGGTGATGGACCGCACACCGCCGAAGCGCATGCCCAAGAGGGCGCTGAGCAGCGCCTGCATTTCCGCCAAAGTCATCGGTCATTTCCTCAAGTAAGACGGGGGCACTGCGCCAGAACGGCGACGGCGCGGTGTCAGGACGGTTCCCGCAGTGGGTGCGGTTGGTTCAGCTGTCACCGGCACCACCGGTTCTTTCGGTTTTGTCGTCACGCCAGCCTGAGCTTCCAGCGACCGCGAAGTCGCCTCATCCCAGCGATCCGCGCCAAGGATCCAGGCCGCCGCCCGGGCATAGACACGGCAGTCCAGCGCCTCGTTCCGCTCGCGCATCTTCTGCCATTCCTGATGACCGAAGCCGCGCTTGTTGCGCACGGTGACCATCTGTTCGGCCACCAGCTGCTTCAGCCATTCAGTGTCGGCCCAGTTGGGCAGGTGCATGGTGCCAGCCGCATCGCAGACGCCCAGCGCTCGGTCTTCATCGCTCGGCCGTTCCAACCGAAGGAAGCGGTAGGTTTCCGCCTTGAAGGTGGACACGGCGATGGTCCAGAGCCGCGCGCCCCGGCGCAACCGCTTCCCTCCGATTGTGGCGTCGACAAAGGTTGGCCCCGACACCGGCGTCGACCGGTTAAAGCTTTCCACGCCCTTGATCGGGGTCACTTGTGCGTAACCGGCGGCGCGCGACCACGCGTAAACTGCCGGGGCCTCATAGCCGGTGTCGATGGCCAGTTTGGACAGCTGCATAACAGCACCGCTTTCATGCGACCATGTCCGACCCAGAAGCGTGGTCAGCTTGTCCCATGCGGCGGGATCCTCTGGGCCACCAGCGATGACGATGTGCTCGACCAGCCAGGACTCCAAACCCCGGCCCCAGGCCCAGACGTCGACCTCGATCCGATCCTTCTGCACATCGGCCCCGGCGGTCAGGAACAGGCCAAGGTGCGGCACGGTCGCGGCAAACACCTCACGGCGATCCGCCAGGCGCTGCCACTCGGGCGCATCGCCGCTTTCAACCCAGGTCTCGCCAAGCAGGGTGTTGCGCGCGGCGCGCAACATCTCGTCCGAGCCTTGGGCGGCCAACCAGTCCCGCGCGATCTGCGCCCAGCTTTTCCACCCCATCGGCGAATAGAGCGCCGAGATGTGGAAGCCAATTGAGTGCGGATCGACGGAAATCGCGGTCGGCCGCCACTCGCCGCGTTCCAGCATTTGCGTCTTGTGGTGCTCGGCGATGGGTTTTTCGCATCCCTCGCAGTTGTAGGTCGCGGTTTCCGGTTGTCCCTTCTCCCAGCGCAGCCGCTCAAATTGCAGCCATTGCATCGCCCCACAATGCGGGCAGGGCACGAAGTAACGGCGTTGATCGCTGGCTTCAAACTCACGCTCGATCCGGCTCAGGCCCCGGATCGTGGGCGTCGAGACCATGAACACCTTGCGCCGGTGCGAGAAGGTCGTCGTGCGGGCTTCGGCCAGCGTGACCGGATCGCCTTCCTCGTCTGCCGAGGCCGGATAGGCATCGACCTCGTCGAGAAAGATGTAGCGTGCGGGCATCGAGCGCAGGCCGGTGGCGCTGTTTGCGCCGGTCAGCACCAGGATGCCACCGGGGAACTCCTTGGACAGCATCGAGTTGCCTGCGTCGCGCGAACGCGCCGGATTGACCCGTTCGCGCAAGGCAGGACTGTCCGCGATCAACGGTTCCAGCCGCCCGCGTGAGGTGCGCTTGGCCATCTCGACCGTCGGCAGCACGGCGAGCATCGGACCCGGTGCGTGATGGATCACAAAGCCGATCCAGTTGTTGCCGGCCTCGGTGGCCCCGACCTGTGCTGCCTTCATGAAGCTGATCCGCTGGGCCGGGTGGCGCGGCGACAGCGCATCCATGATTTCGCGCAGATAAGGCGTCCGAGCGGTGCGATAGCGCCCC
>JANNBI010000046.1:0-15576 GCA_031385345.1 Paracoccaceae bacterium
ACCGGGTTTTCGCTGGTCGGCGGCCCGGCCTATAACGACAGCCCCGCCGCCGTGGCCGCCCTGTCGGCGTTGGACGTGCCCTATATCGCCGCCCATCCGCTGGAATTTCAGACCCTTGGTCAATGGGCGCAGGCCGGGGCCGGTCTTGGCCCGATCGAGACGACGATGCTGATCGCCCTGCCCGAAATTGACGGCGCCACCAACCCCACCGTCTTTGCCGGTCGGCATGGGCTGGATGGCTGCACCGGCTGCGTGCATATGTGCAAAGCGGCAGCCGATGGTCAGCGCGCTATGTCGCCCTGCCCCGAACGCATTACGTCTTTGGCCGAAAAGACCCTGCGACTGGCCCGCCTGCGCCAGCGCGGCAATGCCGATAAGAAGGTCGGGATCGTGCTGTTCGGCTTTCCGCCCAATGCCGGAGCTGCCGGCACCGCGGCCTATCTGTCGGTGTTTGAAAGCCTGCACAACACCCTGACCGCGATGAAAGCGGACGGCTATGAGCTGGACGTGCCCGCCGATGTCGACGCCCTGCGCGCCGCCGTTCTGGGCGGCAATGCCCGGATGTATGGCCAGCCCGCCAATGTCGCCGCCTTTGTCGATGCCGATACCATCGTGCGCCAGACCCCACATCTGACCCAGATTGAGGCTGCCTGGGGCCCCGCCCCCGGTCGCGTGCAATCCGATGGCCGTCAGGTCTTTGTGCTGGGCTGCCAGTTCGGCAATGTCTTTGTCGGCCTGCAACCCACCTTCGGTTACGAAGGCGATCCGATGCGCCTGCTGTTCGAACGCGGATTTGCGCCCACCCATGCCTTCGTGCAGTTCTACCTGTGGCTGCGCAACAGCTTTGGCGCCGATGTGCTGCTGCATTTCGGCATGCACGGCGCTTTGGAATTCATGCCCGGCAAACAGGCCGGTCTTGGCGCCGGTGACTGGCCCGACCGCCTGATTGCCGAAATGCCCAATGTCTATCTTTACGCCGCCAACAACCCGTCCGAGGCGACGCTGGCCAAGCGCCGGTCAAACGCCGTCACCATCACCCATCTGACGCCCCCCTTGGCGCAGGCGGGTCTGTACAAGGGCCTGATCGACCTGAAGGACAGCCTGACCCGCTGGCGCTCCCTCGCGCCCTTGGCCCCCGAACGGGCCGAGTTGGAGGCTTTGATTGCCGAACAGTCCGCGCTTGTCGATCTGGGCGGCCATGCCCCCGCCGCCCTGTGGCTGAAACTGCTGGAGGCCGAGGATGCCCTTATTCCCGACGGCTTTCACGTTGTTGGCCGTCCGATGTCCGCCGCCGCCCGCGCCGATTACCTGAACCTGCTGCCGCCGATGGACGCGGGCGAGCGTGCGCGCATCGACGGGCTTTTGGCGCAGGACACCGAAATTCCCGGCCTGCTGCGCGCGCTGTCCGGCCGTTTCATCGCCCCGGTCCCCGGCGGCGATCTGATCCGCAGCCCGCAGATCCTGCCCACCGGTCGCAACATCCACGCTTTCGACCCCTTCCGCATGCCGACCGAATTTGCCTTGCGCGATGGGGCGGCGCAGGCTGAAAAGCTGCTGGCCGCGCATCCCACCTTGCCCCGGTCCATCGCGCTGGTGCTTTGGGGGTCCGACAACATCAAATCCGACGGCGGCCCGGTGGGTCAGGCGCTGGCCCTGATCGGCGCGCGCCCCCGGTTTGACGCCTATGGCCGCCTGTGCGGGGCCGACCTGATCCCGCTAGCCGAACTGTCGCGCCCACGCATCGACGTGCTGATGACCCTGTCCGGCATTTTCCGCGACCTTCTGCCCCTTCAGACCAAAATGCTGGCCGAAGCCGCCTACAAGGCCGCGATTGCCGACGAACCCCTGTCGCAGAACTTCATCCGCGCCCATGCGCTCGCCTATGCCGAGGCGATGGGCGTCGATATGGAAACCGCCGCCCTGCGGGTGTTTTCCAACGCTGAGGGCGCCTATGGGTCCAACGTCAATGTTCTGGTCGATCAGTCCAGTTTTGGCGACGAGGATGAACTGGCCGACGCCTACGAATCCCGCAAAAGCTTTGCCTACGGCATCAACGGCAAGGCGGTCAAGAATACCGCCGTCCTGCAAAAGGCGCTGAAAAACGTCGAACTGGCCTATCAGAATCTGGAATCGGTCGAACTGGGCGTCACATCGGTTGACCATTACTTTGACACCCTTGGCGGCATCGCCCGCGCGGTCAAGCGTCAGCGCGGCGTCGAAACCCCGGTTTATATCAGCGACCAGACACGCGGCACCGGCAAGGTCCGCACCCTGCGCGACCAGATCGCGCTCGAAAGCCGTTCGCGCACCCTCAACCCAAAGTTTTACGAGGGCCTGTTGAAACACGGTGCCGAAGGTGTCCGCCAGATCGAGGCGCATGTCACCAACACGATGGGCTGGTCCGCCACCGCCGAGGCCGTCGATCCTTGGGTCTATCAGCGCCTGTCAGAGACATTTGTTCTGGACGAGGCGATGCGCAAACGCATGGCCGCGCTGAACCCGCAGGCCTCCTCACGCATGGCCAACCGCCTGATCGAAGCGTCCGAACGCAGCTATTGGACCCCCGACGCCGCCACCTTGGCTGCGCTGCAAGGCGCCGCCGATGATCTGGAAGACCGCCTTGAAGGGATCGCAGCCGAATGATGCGGACCGGGTACAGTTGCCGTCCTGTTGGAGCCTCCGGCGGGGATATTTTTGAACAGATGAAAGGGGCCACAGCATGAGCCTGGATAATGTACCAAACCTGCGCGGCATGGACGGGGACGGGTCGGTGCAGGTGCATCTGGACCCCGAAACCAAGATCGAAGGCGCCAAGGTGTTTTCGGTCTACGGCAAGGGCGGCATCGGCAAATCCACCACCTCGTCGAACCTGTCAGCGGCGTTTTCGATGATGGGCAAGCGGGTGTTGCAGATCGGTTGCGACCCGAAACATGACAGCACCTTCACCCTGACCGGCCGCCTGCAACCCACCGTCATCGACATCCTGAAAGAGGTCGATTTCCACGCCGAGGAACTGCGCCCCGAAGATTACGTCGCCACCGGGTTCAACGGCGTGAAATGTGTCGAAGCTGGCGGCCCCCCGGCTGGCACCGGCTGCGGCGGCTATGTTGTGGGCCAGACGGTGAAGCTGCTGAAACAGCATCACCTGCTGGAAGACACCGACATCGTGATTTTTGACGTGCTGGGCGATGTGGTCTGCGGGGGCTTTGCCGCCCCCTTGCAGCACGCCGACCGCGCCGTGATCGTGACCGCCAACGACTTTGACAGCATCTATGCGATGAACCGCATCATCGCCGCCGTGCAGGCCAAATCCGGCAACTACAAGGTGCAGTTGGCCGGCTGCGTCGCCAACCGCTCACGTGACACGGACGAGGTGGACCGCTACTGCGCCCGCGTCGGTTTCAACCGGCTGGCCCATATGCCCGACATCGACGCGATCCGCCGCTCTCGGCTGAAGAAAAAGACCCTGTTCGAAATGGACGACGCCGAAGATGTGGTCATGGCCCGCGTCGAATACATGAAGCTGGCCAACACGCTGTGGCAATCCGTGCAGAAACCTGGAACGACCCCCGCCCCCCTGCCCGACCGCGAGATTTTTGAACTTCTGGGGTTTGACTGATCATGACTGACTATTCCGGCACTCTGACCCGCGTCGAAGATTACTTTGACCGCTCCGCCACCAAGGTGTGGGAGCGTCTGACTTCGGACGCCCCCGTCAGCCGCATCCGCCAGACCGTGCGCGAAGGCCGCGACCGGATGCGCGCCCTGATGCTGTCGCGCCTGCCCGCCGATCTGCGCGGCGCGCGCGTGCTGGATGCCGGCTGCGGCGCGGGGCAGATGACGGCGGAACTTGCCGCGCGCGGGGCCGATGTGGTGGCGGTGGATATCTCTCCGGCGTTGATCGGCATCGCGCAAAAGCGTCTGCCGGCGGATCTGGCCCCCCGCGTCAGCTTTGCTGCCGGGGACATGACCGCCGATCATGGGGCCTTCGACTATGTGTTGGCGATGGACAGCCTGATTTACTACGACACCGCCGACATCACCGCCGCCCTTGACCGTCTGGTGACGCGCAGCCGCGAAGGCGTGGTGTTCACCGTCGCCCCGCGCACCCCGTTTCTGATGGCCTTCTTCACGTTGGGCAAAGCCTTCCCGCGCCGCGACCGCAGCCCGGTCATGGTGCCGCACGCACTTGCCACCCTGCAAAAATCCACCCCGCACCGCCTTACGAAAATCGACCGCGTGTCGCGCGGCTTTTACATCTCGGATTGTCTGGAGTGTCGGGCATGATCTTGTTGCGGGCCAAAGATGTGCAAAAGCTGGGGGCGTCGTGGATGCCCTTTGCCGATGCCGCCAGTGACGGCCTGTCCCTGCCGCAACTGCTGCGTCTGGGCCTGTTTCAAGTCTCGGTCGGGATGGCGACGGTCTTGCTTTTGGGCACGCTGAACCGGGTGATGATCGTCGAATTGTCGGTGCCCGCCACCGTGGTCGCGCTGATGATCGCGCTGCCGGTCGTCTCGGCCCCGTTCCGCGCCCTTCTTGGCCACAAATCCGACACCCATAAAAGCTGGATCGGATGGAAGCGCATTCCCTATCTGTGGTTCGGCAGCCTGTGGCAGATGGGTGGTCTGGCCATCATGCCCTTCGCGCTGATCGTGCTGTCGGGCGACCAGTTCCACGGTCCCGCCTGGGCAGGTGAGGCTTTGGCCGCCATCGCCTTTCTGATGACCGGCGTGGGCATGCACATGACGCAGACCGCCGGGCTGGCGCTGGCCTCGGACCGCGCGACGCCGGATACCCGGCCGCGCGTCGTGGCGCTGCTTTATGTGATGTTCCTGCTGGGCATGGCGGTTTCGGCGGTGGTTCTGGGCTGGCTGCTGCGCGACTACGATCCGATCCGCCTGATCCGCGTCGTGCAGGGCTGCGGCGTGGCGACGATGGTTCTGAACCTGATCGCGCTGTGGAAACAGGAAAAGGTCCGCCCGATGACCGCCGCGCAGATGCAGCAAACCGCGCCGGTCTTTCACGAGGGCTGGCGCGATCTGATGGCAGGCGGGTCCGCCGGGCGTCTGCTGCTGGTCGTGGTTCTGGGCACGATGGGTTTTCAGATGCAGGACGTTCTGCTGGAACCCTATGGGGCCGAGATTCTGGGGCTGTCCGTCTCTGCGACGACATGGCTGACCGCCTGCAACGCGCTTGGCGCGCTGGTGGGTTTTGGTCTGGCGGCGCGCTGGATGGGGCAGGGGCAGGATATGTTCCGCATGGCCGGGCGCGGTCTGCTGACCGGGGTCGCGGCGTTCCTGATGGTCACCTTCGCCGCGCCGTTGCACTCAACGGTGATGTTCTACGTCGGGGCCTTTGGCATCGGTCTGGGGGCGGGGCTGTTTGCCGTCTCCACCCTGACCGCCGCCATGGCCCTGCCCGAACAGGGCGCCGCCGGTCGCGGGCTGGTGTTGGGCGCTTGGGGGGCGGCACAGGCCACCGCCGCCGGACTGGCCATCGCCCTTGGCGGCGCGCTGCGTGACACGGTCGGCGGCTATGCCATGTCGGGCCAATGGGGCCCCACATTCCAAACCCCCGCCGCAGGCTATGCGACCGTCTATCAAATTGAAATCGTGGTGCTTTTCGCCACGATGCTGGCCCTCGCCCCCTTGGTGCGGGTGCTGCCTTACACCGCCAGATCGCCATCCGACATGCGCCCGATGGGCCTTGCCGACTTCCCACACTAACTTCCCGGAGGAAAAACTATGCTGGGCACGACCTTCTTTGGAAACTTCGACCTCGCCTCACTGGCGATCTGGCTCTTCTGGGGCTTTTTCGCGCTGTTGGTCTACTATCTGCAAACCGAAAACATGCGCGAAGGCTACCCGCTAGAGATGGAGGATGGCACCGCCGCCCCCAATCAAGGCCCGCTGCCCCTGCCCGCCGCCAAGACCTTTCTGCTGCCGCATGGCCGGGGTTCAGTGACCGTGCCCAATGGCGCACGCGAAGCCCGCGAACTGGCGCTGACCCGCACCTCGGGGTCCGAAGGCTTTCCCCATGCACCCACCGGCGATCCGATGGTCGATGGCGTCGGTCCCGCCGCATGGGCCCCGCGCCGCGACATTCCCGAATTGGATGGGCATGGCCATAACAAACTTGTCCCCATGGCCGCTGCCGGTGGTTTTGCCGTGGCCGCGGGCCGCGACCCGCGCGGTCTGCCGGTTCAGGCCAGCGACCTGGAGGTGGTGGGCCGCATTTCCGACATGTGGGTCGATGCCCCCGAACAGCTGGTCCGCTATCTGGAGATTGACCTGAACTCGGGCGCCAAGCGTCTGGTCCCGATGCCGATGGCCAAGATCTGGAAAGATCGGGTGAAAATCAATTCCTTGCCCTCAGACCTGTTCGACGGCGTTCCCGGCACCAAATCCATGACCGAGGTGACCATGCTGGAAGAGGAAAAGATCAGCGCCTACTACGCCGGGGCAACGCTGTACGCCGCCGACAAACGCAAGCGCGGCTACTGATCGCAAGCTTACGAACAAAACGACCAAGAAACGAAACGGGGAACCTGCCATGTCACATGATCACGACGATTTCGCCATCGAAGCCCTTCCCGGCCTGCCCTCTTTGCCCCCCAAGGGCGAAGAGATCCTGTGGCAGGGCCGCCCCGCAACTCTTGCCCTTGCGCGTGAAGCGCTGGGGCTGACATGGGTCGCGGTCTATTTCGTCGGTCTGGCCCTGTGGCGGGCAACGGCGGTGTCCGATGGCACGGCTGCCTCGTTTCTGGCCGTCATGCTGCCCTATCTGGTTCTGGGCGCGCTGACCTGCGGCATCCTTGTGCTGATCGCCACGGTTCAGGCGCGCAGCACGGTCTACACCATCACCACCTCTCGGGTGGCGATGCGGGTCGGCGCGGCGCTGACCGTAACGCTGAACCTGCCCTTCACCCAGATCGGCAGTGCCAGCCTTGACCTGAAACGGTCCGGCACCGGCACCGTCGCCCTGCAAACGCTGGGCGATGCGCGGCTGTCCTATCTGGTCTGCTGGCCACATGTCCGGCCTTGGCGCGTGGGCAAAACCCAACCGGCGCTGCGCTGCATCCCCGATGCCGCCCGCGTCGCCCGACTTCTGGCCGAGGCGGCTGAAACCCGGCTGAACACCCCCGTCCTGACCCGTGCCGCACCCGGCATGGCCATCGCTGCCGAATAGGGGACCGCCATGACCTCGCAAATCACCCCCCAACGTGCGCCGCGCCCCTCTGATGACAAGGACATGATCCCCAAGCACCTGCTGCTGGCGATGCTGGCGCTGGTTCTGGCCAGTCTGGCCGTCGTCACCTACGGCGTTCTGGCCGACCGCCCCCATGCCGGAGTGCCGCAACCCGCCGCGATCGTGGCCGAACGCCAGATCATCCTGCAAGGCGGCGGCGCGCAGGCGGTCAAGGTGCTGGCCACCGACGGCAGCCTGCTGATGGACCTGCCGCATGGCGGTTTCATCACCGTCATCCAGAACGGCATGGAACGCGCCCGCTTGACCGCGGGCGTCGATAAACTGCTGCCCTTGCGTATTGTGGAATACGCCAATGGCCGCCTGACCGCCCAAGACGATTTCACCGGCTGGAGCGTCGAACTCGGCGCCTTCGGATCAGACAACAGGGCCGCATTCGAACGGCTCATGTCGCAGTAACGCCAATATAAAATGGGAACCACATCATGGGACTTTTCACCAAAACGGCCGAGGAGGTGCCCTGCACCGTCGAGGTCAGCCACCGCTTCGAAAGCCTGCATGCCCACGTCCGTTTCAACAATGGCGCAGTCGTCTATCCCGGCGATGAAGTGCTGGTTCACGGCGCGCCGATCCTTGCCGCTTACGGCGAGCTGATTGTCGAAGACCGCCAAGCCACCATCACCCGCGCCAGCCTGCTGGAACGGCTCTGGACCCGCGCCACCGGCGATTTCGGTTTCATGGAACTGTGCGAGTTTTCCTTTTCCGATGAGGTGACGCTGTGAACGCCTCTCCCACCGATCTGTTTCCGCATGACATCGACACCTCTACCCCGGTGACTGACACCACCGCGATGGCCACCGAAACCACCCTGCTGAACCCGCGCTTTTACACCACCGATTTCGACGAGATGGACCGCATCGACGTCACGCCAGTGCGCGCCGCATGGGATGTACTGATCGCCCAGATGAAATCCGACCCCAACAAGGGCCATTTCAAGAAAAATGCCCAATGGGTTGCCGATTGGGACGGGATGGAGCCGAAGCTGCGGGTCGAATTCATCGATTTTCTGGTGTCCTCCTGCACCGCCGAGTTTTCGGGCTGCGTGCTGTACAAGGAAATGAAACGCCGCGGCACCAATCCCGACATCTGCGAATTGTTCAACTACATGGCCCGCGACGAAGCGCGTCACGCCGGTTTCATCAACGACGCCCTGCGCGAGGCTGGCGTGGCCGTGAACCTTGGCTTTCTGACCAAAGCCAAGAAATACACCTATTTCCGGCCCAAATTCATCTACTACGCCACCTATCTGTCGGAAAAAATCGGGTACGCCCGCTACATCACCATCTTCCGCCATCTTGAAGACCATCCCGAACAGCGTTTTCACCCGATCTTTCTGTGGTTCCGCGAGTGGTGCAATGATGAATTCTCGCACGGCGAGGCGTTCGCCCTGCTGATGCGGACCGATCCGAAACTGACCTCCTCTTTGGCCAACCGGCTGTGGATCCGCTTTTTTCTGACGGCGGTCTATTCGACCATGTTCGTGCGCGACCATGCCCGGCCCGAATTTCACAAAGCGCTGGGCGTCGATATCGAATGGTACGACCAAGAGGTGTTTCGCAAGACCTCGGCCATCGCGCGGCAGGTGTTTCCGTTTGAAATCAACATCGATCATCCGCGCTGGCTGCCCAACCTGCGCCGGATGCGCGATGCCTTCGGCGCGATGGACAAGGCCAAACGGCAGGGCGGTCTGGGCGGCTGGATAGGGCACAAACTGGCGGCAGCCCGGGCGCTGAGCGCCTTTGTGGCGCTGTACACCATCCCGGTCATCCCCAGCACCCCCCCGGTCAATGTCCGGATGGAGCCTTCGTATTGACCAGCCCCACCCATAAATCGGTGGTCTGGGGCACTTGCGCCCCGGCCCTTGGCCGCGTCCTTTCCGGGGCGCGGCCATGACCGCCAACCCCTGGATCGCGGCGCTGTTGACCCTGTTTGTCTGGTGGTTTTCCACCGGGATCATTCTGTGGCGCGTCCGGGTGGCCGACAACGGCGCGGGTTCGGATCATCTGACCTCGGTGATCGCGGCCTTTCCGCTGCTGGTCCTTGGCGCCGTCGCGGCATGGGCTTCGCTGCCCGACCTGTCCGCCTATGGCATCTACACCGCGTTTTTCGCCGCCCTTGCCCTTTGGGGCTGGATCGAGCTGGCCTTTCTGTCCGGCATCATCACCGGCCCCAATCGCCGGATCTGCCCGCCCGCCGCCACCCCCGCCGACCGTTTCTGGCGCGCCGTCGGCACCATCGCCTGGCACGAAGCGCTGCTGGTCACCACCCTTGCGACCCTTGGCGCGATGTCCTGGCAGGCCGCCAATCCCTTCGCTTTTGCCACCTTCGCGCTGCTGTTTCTGGCGCGGCTGTCGGCCAAGCTGAACCTGTTTTTCGGCGTGCCGCGCATCAACACCCAGTTCCTACCCCGCCCTCTGGCGCATCTGGCCAGCCATTTCCGCATCGCCCGGATCACCGCGTTTTTCCCGCTGTCCGTCTCGGCGCTGACCGTCGCCTCGGCCCTGCTGCTGGAACGCGCGGTCAATGTCACCTCCCCCGGCCTTGCCCTTGGCTATGCCCTTCTGACCTGCCTGTGCCTGCTGGCCGTGCTGGAGCATTGGTTCATGGTCCTGCCCCTGCCGGATGAAAAACTGTGGCGCTGGATGCTTCCCGCCCGCAAACACCTGACCCTAAAACCGCAAATCGACCGCTTACATGAGGACGCCAATGGACTTTGACAGCATTTTCCGCGCGCAGATCGACGCCCTGAAAGCCGAAGGCAACTACCGCACCTTTGCCGAGCTGGAGCGTAAGCGTGGCGAATTTCCCCGTGCCGCCAACCACAAGGACGGCACGGTGACCGACATCACGGTCTGGTGCTCCAACGATTATCTGGGCATGGGCCAGCATCCGGCGGTGGTTCAGGCGATGGTGGACAGCGTGCAGGCCTGCGGCACCGGGTCGGGCGGCACGCGCAACATCTCGGGCACCAACCACAACCATTTGCTGCTGGAATCCGAACTGGCCGATCTGCACGGCAAGGACGCGGCCCTGCTGTTCACCAGCGGCTATGTGTCGAACTGGGCGGCGCTGTCCACCCTTGGCGCGCGGATCCCCAACGCTGTGATCCTGTCGGACGAAGGCAACCACGCCTCGATGATCGAAGGCATCCGTCATTCCCGTGCCGACAAGGTGCTGTGGAAGCACAACGACTGGCGCGATCTGGACCGCAAACTTCACGCCGTGGGCGACCGGCCCAAGATCGTGGCCTTCGAATCGGTCTATTCGATGGATGGCGACATTTCCCCGATCAAGGAAATCGTGCAGGTCGCCAAGGCCCACGGTGCGATGACCTATATAGACGAGGTTCACGCCGTCGGCATGTACGGCCCGCGCGGTGGTGGCGTGTCAGAGCGTGAAGGTCTGGCCGATCAGATCGACCTGATCGAGGGGACGCTGGGCAAGGCGTTTGGCGTCGTCGGCGGCTATATCACCGGATCGGCCCCCTTATGCGATTTCATCCGCAGCTTTGCCTCGGGCTTCATCTTTACCACCGCTTTGCCGCCCGCCGTGGCCGCCGCCGCCACCGCCTCCATCCGGCACCTGAAGGTCAGCCAGATCGAACGCCAGCAACAGCGCGAACAGGTCGCCAAACTGCGCGCCCGGCTGGACCGTCTGGGCATCCCGCATATGGCCAATGACAGCCATATCATCCCGGTGATGATCGGGGATCCGGTCAAATGCCGGATGATCAGCGATATCCTGATGCGCGACTGGGGCATCTATGTGCAGCCGATCAACTATCCCACCGTCGCCAAGGGCACCGAGCGTCTGCGCATCACGCCGTCGCCATTCCACAGCGACGCCGATATCGACCATCTGGCGACCGCGCTGGCGTCCTTGTGGCGGCATTGTGCGCTGTCGCATGCCGTGGCTTGACCTTGCGCAAAGTCGATCCAGATACACTTCAAACGCGTTAAATTTTTGGGCGTCACAAGGAGACTACCGATGAAATTCCACCTTGCTATCCTGGCCGTACTGGCCACCACCACCCCGGCTTTGGCCGAAGGCGATGCCGTCGCCGGTGAGGCCGTCTTTGCCAAATGCCAGACTTGCCACGCTGTCATTGACCCCGATGGCAATCTTCTTGCCGGCAAAGGCTCCAAGACCGGGCCGAACCTGTACGGCATCGTCGGCCGCGTCGCCGGCAGTTACCCCGAATTCAAATATGGCGATGACATCATTGCCGCCGGGGCCGCCGGTCTGATCTGGGATCAGGTGCAATTGGCCGCCTATGTGCAGGATCCGTCGGCTTTTCTGAAGGAAGTGCTGCAAGACAAGGGTGCCAAGGGCAAGATGATGTTTAAACTGAAGGGCGAAGAGGATGCGGCCAATGTCGCCGCCTATCTGGCCACTTTTGGCGCCGTGGTTGATCCTGCCGCCGCCGCAGCCACCACCACGCCCTGATCTGACCTGACGCCAGACCCCATGATAAAGGCCCCCGGTTTCGGGGGCCTTTTTGTTGGTGCATTGCCCGACGACCCCATGAAAACCGGCGCTGGACATGAAAAAAGGTGCCGGGTGGGTTACACTCGGCACCAGGTCCTGTTGCCAACAGGAAGGGAACCGGGCCCAAGTGGAGGATGGCCCAGAGACGGGGCCGGCTTTGGCCCAGACAGCGTGGCCCTTGGGGGCAGACCCCCAAAGGCGATAGGATCAGACGACCGCCAGCGGCTGGGTAATCTCCAGCGCGCCATAGGGCGACGGTGCCTCTTTGCTTTCGGGCGGCAACAGCGCGCCCAGGCCAACCAGCAGGGCATATCCCAGCCAGATCACCACCACGAAACCCGCCGCATAGCCGGCCCCGCGCAGCATCTGCCAGGTCACCCAGGACCGCAGGGCGGCGCTTTCGGTTGGTTCGCTGTAGTATTTTTCAGACATGTCTCTCGCCTTTCCTGCGTTTAACTCGCCGCTCAATTGGGGGGCGCATAGCCGTGGTCCTGTGCCCAGACATACCAGTTGTCCACCACGGTTCCGGTCAGCAGGATCCCGATCCCGCCCGTCACCGTGACCAGCACCGCAAACCACCAGGCCCAACGGTGAATGCCCTCCATCGTGGCATTGAACCCCATGGTCCAGCGCCAGAACAGCGCCGCGCGTTCCGAGGCGGTGCCCCGGTCCACGATCTGCTCCAGCTCCCGGTCGCCGCCCATCCGCGTCACCGACAGAATGGTTGCGCCATGCATCGCGAACAACAGGGCCGATCCGTAAAGGAAGGCAATGCTTAGCGCGTGGAAGGGGTTATAGAACAGGTTGCCATAGCTCAGGCTGAAATTGTTGGTCCAGTCGAGGTGCGAGAAGATGCCGTAAGGCACCGCCTCGGACCAGCTGCCCATCAGGATGGGCCGGAACAGACCCAGGACCAGCACCAGCCACAAGGCCCCGGCAAAGGCCCAGGACACATGCTTGCCCATGCCCAGCGCCTCGGCCCGAAGATAGGTGCGCACCCACCATGTCGACAGCGAGATCAGGAAAAAGAACCCCGCCAGCAGGAACAACCCGCCCTCGCCCATCGGTGGAATACCAAGCCCATATTCCGGGGCCGGCGGCTCCAGCGAAAACCAGAACAGATCGCGCAGGAACACCGCCGGATTGTATCCAGCCTGATCCCAGAACGACACGCCGATGATCAGGAACCAGATCAACCCGGTCGCCAAAGAGATGACCCCAAAGGTGCCCAGATAGATCGGCCCCAGTTGCGCATTGCCAAACCAGCCCATCAGGGTGGAAAAGCTGGCGCCCTTGCTGCGATTGGCCAGTTCGACGTTTTCGTGCATCCCCATTTCAGGTGCCGCGCGCACCTGAACCTGGGTGAAGATGTTTTGATACTCAGCCATTTACGCCTCCCGGAATGTCCACCCAGAAGGGCAGTTCAAGCCACCAGTTCCACCAGTCCACCCATTGCTCGAACCAGATCGTGCCCGAGATGATGATGCAGACCGCGCTCCAGAAGGCCGCGTTGATCGCCAGCAGCAGCCCCAGACGGTGAATGCCCAGCGTGCCAACGGAATAGCCGATCAGATCACGAAAAAAGGTGTCCTCGTGATCGGGCGATTTCATCAGCGCGCCCTTGGGCGGATTGGCCGCCGACAGGATCAGCGCGCCATGCAGCGCCAGCGCCAGCGCATTGGTGAAGAAGAACGTCACCGCGATCATATGCGCAGGATTGTAATGGAAATTGCCATAGGTATAGCCGGTGTTGCTGACCCAATCGAGATGGCTGAAAATGCCATAGGGAAAGGCATAGCCCCAGCTTCCCATCAGGATCGGCCGGAAACAGACCAGCGTCAGATAGGCCAGGATCGCAAAGCCAAAGGCCACCGGCACATGCAGCCCGATGCCCAGTTTGCGGCAGATCTCGACCTCGCGCAGCGCCCAGCTGATAAAGGCACCCGCCGCACAGATCGTGATGATCTGCCACAGCCCGCCCTGCAGCAAAGGCGCAAAGGCCAGACCGTTTTCAACCGACGGCGGGTCGATCGAGATCAGCCAGGGGTTCCAGGTCGGTCCCATCGCCGCGCCGTAAAAGATCAGCAAGGTGCCAAGGGCCGCGAAGAAAAACGTCGTGACCCCAAAGAAGCCGACATAGAAAGGCCCGACCCAGAAGTCGAACAGGTTCCCGCCGATCAGCGTGCCTCCCGGCACGCGGTATTTTCGTTCGAAGCTGAGCAGTGCCATGCTTCCCTCTCCGCGTTCTGGCGGTCCTTGAACCCACGCGACGATCGCGCGGCCAGGCCGTCTTGTCTTGGTGCTGTGGTCAATTTTGGAAATGGTTGCGGCCGACCCGTCTCAGGACCGCCCGCAACAAACGCCAACCAGTTACGGGGCCGCCGGAGCAGCAGCCATCGCTTTGGCCCCCGCTTCTTCGATCCAGTTGAAGCCGGGCGTGCTCAGCAGGACGAGATGAATCATCGCTGCCAAAAGGAAGAGGAAAACCCCCTGCGCCACGAAAACGCGACGCGGATCGAAAATCAGCCAGATCTTGTAGAACTTGCTCATGTCTTGATCCCCCTCAGAACCACGGACGCCAGATGAACACGGCCACATGGGCAAGGACGGCGATGGTCGTGAACAACCAAAGCCCGCTCATGTAGACCGAGTGCAATTCTTGCGCCTGCTGGTCCGTAAGACCTGTGAACGACAGGTCGGATTTATCAGCCATAGTATCCTCCGGATATTCGGACTGACGCCGCATTCCCTGCGGCCGGGTCACGGTGGGCGGAATGCCCCTCCGATCGTTCGACCCCCCGTTTGGGGGGGCCGAATAGCGTGTCGCGGGTGTCAGCCGCGGAAAATCATGGGCGTGATCGCCCTTGCGTCCAGCCGTGCGCGGGTCAGCGGGCCCCGCTTTGGCAGCGCCAGATGCCGCAGCGTCTGATAGATCCAGCCCACCAGATGCGGCCCAAGAACCAGCGCGAAAATCAGGGTGAAATAGACCGCGAATTCGGTCCGCGTCACCTTCTTGACCTGGTGCAGATCACCGCTTGCCGTGAAATCACTCATGTCCTGTCTCCTCCATTTTGCGAAAACCCGGCCCCGGCCAGCGCCTCCACGGTTTCTCGGACCACGCGTTCGGCCCCTGCATCCAGCGCGGCCTTTTCGGCCGCATCGCGCAGGGAGCGCGCGGCGCTGATCCGGGTCAGGATCGGGTGGGTGTTCACAATCTTGTCCAAAGCCGCCTGCGCATCGACATCCCAAGGGAAATCGCGCCGCAGCGTGGTGGGCGTCGCCGCCGCCGAATCCATCTCCGAGGCCAGCGGCAGGATGTGGAACAGCGCGTCAAACAGGCTGTTGCAGACCTCTTGCAGGATCCAGACCGCGCCGCCGTAGCCCATCATCGGACTGCCGGTATGTCGGCGGATCGCCGCACCCGGAAAGCTGGCCGGAATGAAACTGGGCGCCGGGCCAAAGCCCGCCTTCAACTCGGCCAGATACATCCGCTCGTTGATCGACCCCATCACCACCAAGGGACGATGCTGTTTCAACAGCCCCCGGATCGCCTCGTTGTTGGTTTTCTGCCCCGGCACCCGCGCCACGGCAAAGGCGCAGGGCAGGCCCAGATCGGATTCCAGATAATTGCGGATGCCGCGCGCATAGGTTTCCGTGGCCACAATCGCAAAGCTGGCGGTGGCAAAGAAATCCTGCGTGACCGACCGCCACAGATCCCAGACCGGCTTCAGCGTCGAATGCTTTTCGCGCTCGATGAACGGCTCGGGGTCCAGCCCCAGCATTTCGCCCAAGCAGCGCAGGAATTTCGTCGTGCTGTCGATG
>JANNBI010000062.1:0-6718 GCA_031385345.1 Paracoccaceae bacterium
GCGACCTGTTGGTTGGTCAACACCGGCTGGACCGGCGGCGCTTATGGCACCGGCGCGCGGATGCCGATCAAGGCGACACGGGCGCTGCTGTCGGCGGCGCTGGACGGCAGCCTTGGCAATGCGCAATTCCGCAAGGATCCCAACTTTGGGTTCGAAGTGCCGGTGGCCGTGGCAGGTGTGGACAAGGGCCTGCTGAACCCACGCGACACCTGGGCCGACAAAGCGGCTTATGACGCCCAGGCTGCCAAATTGGTGCGGATGTTCAGCGACAATTTCGGCCAATATCTGCCCTTCATCAACGCTGATGTGAAGGCGGCGGCAATTGGCTGAAAGGTTGGGGAGGGCTTTTTGCCCTCCGCAGACCCCTCCCGAGGGTATTTGAACCACATTGAAGGCGGTTCAGAAAGACAGCGCGCGGATCATCAAGTTCAGTCCGGTCAAGACCAGCAGGACCTGGGTCCATTTGCGGAATTTGGCCTGATCCAGCCGGTCCTGAATGGCGAACCCCAGCGACTGCCCCGCCATCGCCGGAAGCACCAACGCGGCGGAAAACAGCAGGTTCGGCCCGTCCATCACCCCGGTTCCCAGATGGGCCGCCAACAAGACCACCGCCCCCAGCAAAAAGATCACGCCCTGCACCCGCACGGTTTCCAATTTTTCCACGCCCAACGACAACAAAAGCACCAGCAGGGGCGGTCCCCAGACCCCTGACACCCCGCCATAAAGCCCACCGATCATGCCAAGCGCCCACTCCGCGCGGTTACGATGGTGCAGGCGCAGGGTCATTTTCCGGCCACTTAGCTGCAAGGCAGCGAAAACGGTGATCGGTGCGCCCAGCAGGAACAGGAACATCGCTTGCGGGATCAGGGCCACAAACTGAGCCGAGACGACCAGCATCAGCAAGGTCGCCACCAGAAACCGTCGGTAATCGTGCGCGGTTTGCATGGCGGCGGGCAAGCCCTGGCGGAAAGCCTGGGACAAGTTTGTTACCACCGTCGGCAAGATCAACCCAGCAAGAGCTTGATAGGGCGTCAGAAAACTGGAAAAGGCGGAAATCATGATCATCGGCATGGCAAAACCTACTGCGCCCTTCACAAAGCCGGCAAACCCAGCAATCGCAAAGGCGAGCCAGAAGGCCGTGATCGTCATATCCGGGGGAAGCCAGGTCATTGTTGCCGTCTATCGCAGAGCTTGCGCTAAATCCACTGCGACACTTTCGGTCCTTCATTCAATCTTTGGTGAATTTTTATTGCGCTGCGGTTGCGAAACCTATACCAATTTATGCACTCGCAGCATCAGACGGAGCCTGCTTCATGGCGCTAGACCAACCCGATCTTGCCACCGCCCTTTTGCCCGATCTTCATGATCTGACCGCGCAGGCCCTGCCGGAGGTTGAGGCGCTCTTTGAACAGGCGCGGGCGATGTTGCGCGCCAAGTTCTCCATTGCGGGCAAGGTTTCAGCGGCTGCCTTGGACTTGCATCAATATGCGGCGCATGGCCTGTCCTGGCTGGCGACCTACACCGAAGCGCTTCGTCAGATGCAGGCTTGGGCACTGCGCCTGACGGCTGAGGCGCGGATGACCGAAATGGACGGTCTATTGCTGCAAATCGCTTACGGCGAATATCTGGCGCAGATCCGGGGCGGCATTCCGATGAGCCAGGGCGAAATCCTGCGGCCCGTGGATATGGGTTTGACCTTGGCCGCGCCCGGCCCGGCAGTGGCGCGTCTGATGGCGCTAGGCAACACAGATGCGGCACGGATCCGATTGGTGGCGCTGATGCAGGAGGGTCGGGCCAATGCGACCTTTGGCACCACCGGACTGGATGACGAGTTGGAGATGATCCGCGACCAGTTTCGCCGCTATGCCACGGAAAAGGTGACGCCTTTTGCGCACGGCTGGCATCTGGACGACGCGCTTATCCCGATGGAGATCATTGCCGAATTGGCCGAAATGGGCGTGTTCGGTCTGACCATCCCCGAAGAGTTTGGCGGACTTGGCCTGTCCAAGGCATCAATGGTCGTGGTGTCAGAAGAGTTGTCGCGGGGCTATATCGGTGTCGGGTCACTTGCCACGCGCAGCGAAATCGCAGCCGAACTGATCCTGTGCGGCGGCACGGAAAAGCAAAAGGCGCAGTGGCTGCCGAAACTCGCCAGTGCCGAGATCTTGCCAACCGCTGTGTTCACCGAGCCGAACACCGGGTCCGACCTTGGCAGTCTGCGCACCCGCGCGGTGCGGCAGGGCGATGATTATGCTGTGACCGGTAACAAGACCTGGATCACCCATGCCGCCCGCACCCATGTGATGACGCTGTTGGCACGGACCGATCCCGAAACCAGCGATTACCGCGGCCTGTCTATGTTTCTGGCGGAAAAGATTCCGGGCACTGATGCCGATCCTTTCCCGACGCCCGGCATGACCGGCGGCGAGATAGAGGTTCTGGGCTACCGCGGCATGAAAGAATACGAGCTGGCTTTCGACAACTTCGCGATCAAGGGCGAAAACCTGTTGGGCGGCGTACCGGGGAAAGGCTTCAAGCAATTGATGCAGACCTTTGAATCGGCGCGCATCCAGACCGGGGCGCGGGCGATTGGGGTGGCACAATCGGCGCTGGATCTTGGGCTGCAATACGCGATGAACCGCAAGCAATTCGGCAAGCCATTGGTGGCCTTTCCGCGCATCGCGTCAAAGCTGGCGATGATGGCGGTGGAAATCATGGTGGCGCGGCAGTTGACCTATCATTCGGCATGGGCCAAGGACCATGGCCAACGCTGTGACCTGGAGGCGGGAATGGCCAAGCTTTTGGGTGCCCGCGTCGCATGGTCTTGTGCCGACAACGCCTTGCAGATCCATGGCGGCAATGGCTTTGCGCTGGAATATCAGATCAGCCGCATCCTGTGTGACGCACGGATCCTGAACATTTTCGAAGGGGCGGCCGAAATTCAGGCGCAGGTGATCGCCCGGCGCTTGCTCGATTAGCCGCCGCGTGAAGGGCGGATGATGCCAAGGCGGTGATGCAGCGCCCCGGCCATTGCCCAAGCCCCGGCAAAGGCAACCCCCGAGGCGGCAAAGATCGCGGCCACCGGGGCCACCCACAAGACCAGCCAGGCCACGCCCGGCGTCGCAATGCCGGAGACATCGCGAAAGCTGGAATAGACGGCGGCCATCTCGGCCCGCTCGCTGGGTTTGACGGACATCATGAAGGGCAATCCGCCGACCACATCCAGCATCACCAGTCCGAAAGATCCCACGAAGATGCAGGCGACCGATGCCCAAGGCCAAGGGGCCAACAGGGCGGCTCCGGTGAAGAACACCGCACAATAGGCCAGTGATCCGCGCATCGCGCCCCGCACCGACACCCGGCGCACCCAAGCCGCCATGAACGGCGATAGCAAAAGGGTGGCATTGGTGGTGGACAACATGATGCCGCCAAGGGTTTGGCCCAAACCGTTTTCGATGCAATAGATCGGCAGATAAACGACATAGACCCACCAGCCACAACTGCGGATCACGGCATAAAGCCAGCCGGTAATCAGCCTTGGCTGGTGGAAAAACCGCCCAAGATAAGCCAATGGATTGACCGCGGGGCCCTTGGCCTTGGTGATCTGGCGACCGTTTCCCAGCCGCAGGTATAAAAACACCGCCACCAGCAGAACCGAAAAGACGCCCGCGACCAGAAACGGCAAAGGCCCCCAAATCCCGCGCAGCCAAACCCCGGTCAGCGGCCCAATGGCCCAAGGCGCCGCCGCATAGACCATTTGCAGGCTTTGGGTCTTGCCCAGATCCGCCCGCGCCACATAGTCCAGCACATAGGCGTTGAAACAGACAAAGCAGGTGACCGTGGCCATTCCCATCACCAGAATGGCAAGTTGAACGGTCAGCGGGGTTTGCAGAATGAACAGCCCCATCGACACCAGATACAGCCCGCAACCCGCCGAATAAACCCAGCGACGCGGCCAGATCTGTGTCAGCCGTGGCACCATCAGGCCCCAGAACAGTGTCAGCACTCCGGCGATGAAATAAACCGTCGATAGGTTCTTGGCAGACCCGAAGGCATCATAGACCGCGATTGGGATGGTAGAGATCAGCATGCCGCGCACGGCTGCCTCCAGCCCGGCCAACAAGGCGAAATGCTGAAGTTTCGGAGAGCCAGCGTGGCGCAAATGCGTGGGGATATACCGGAGTGCCATAATAGCGCCAACCTGCCCCGGCCCGTCCGACCCCGCTTGGCCATAGGCGACAGAAGGAGTCTGTAGGCGACCTTGGCCAGCGCTCCGATCGGTCCAGGATCAGTGTCCGGTCAAGTTAGGACGCTGCGCGATGCGGACCGACCGCCCTGCCCGATCGCCCTTCAGACCGCCAAAGCCGTCACCCGCATTTGCTATGCCCGCAGTCGCTGCAAGTCATGCAGCCTTCCTTCATCTGCATCGCATAAGACCCGCAGGACGGGCAGGATTTTCCGCGCGGCACTTCGCCCACGGCAATAGCCTCGGCCTGGGGGTCGGACTTCAGGCCCATGCCTTCGCCCTCGATAAAGCCGATGGCGATCAGGTGCCGCTCTATCACGCCACCGATGGCCGCCAGAATCGAGGGGACATATTTCCCCTCCATCCAGGCCCCACCGCGCGGATCAAACACCGCTTTCAACTCTTCCACGACAAAGGAAATGTCGCCGCCCCGCCGGAACACCGCCGAGATCATCCGCGTCAGTGCCACGGTCCAGGCGAAATGCTCCATGTTCTTGGAGTTTATGAACACCTCAAACGGCCTGCGATGCCCGGCGATCACGATGTCATTGATGGTGATGTAAAGTGCGTGTTCGCTGCCCGGCCATTTGACCTTGTATGTCGACCCTTCCAAGGCCGCCGGACGGTCAAGCGGTTCGGACAGGTAAATCACTTCGCCGCCTTCGGCCTGTGCCTGAGATGGGGTGGCGTCGGTGGTTTCGGACACCGTCAGAACCGACCCGGTCACCGCATTGGGCCGATAGGTGGTGCAGCCTTTGCAGCCCTGATCCCAGGCCGCCATATAGACCTGCGCGAAATCGTCAAAGCTGATGTCTTCAGGGCAGTTGATGGTTTTGGAAATGCTGCTGTCCACCCATTTCTGCGCGGCGGCCTGCATTTTCACGTGGTCCAGCGGCGGCAGGGTCTGGGCGTTCACAAAGTAATCCGGCAAGGGCGCGTCGCCCTTTACTTCGCGCCACAGACGAACGGCATAATCCACCACCTCTTCTTCGGTGCGGCTGCCGTCCTTTTGCAGTACCTTGCGTTTATAGGCATAGGCAAAGACCGGCTCGATCCCCGAACTGACATTGCCCGCATATAGGCTGATCGTGCCGGTCGGCGCGATCGAGGTCAGCAGGGCGTTACGAATGCCATGCGCGGCGATCGCGTCACGCACATCGCCGTCCATCGCCCGCATCGTGCCCGAGGCGAGATAACCCTTGGCGTCAAACAGCGGAAACGCCCCCTTTTCGCGGGCCAGATCGACCGAGGCCAGATAGGCCGCGCGGGCAATCGCATGCATCCAGGCTTCGGTCTGGCGCGCGGCCTCGTCGCTGCCATAGCGCAGGCCCAACATCAAAAGGGCATCCGCCAGCCCGGTCACGCCCAGACCGATCCGACGCTTTGCCTTGGCCTCGGCCGCCTGTTCGGGCAGGGGAAATCGGCTGGCATCCACCACATTGTCCATCATCCGCACGGCGGTGCGCACCAGATCGTCCAGCGCCGACAGATCCATCCGCGCCTTGGCGGTGAAGGCCCCGGTCACCAGCGTTGGCATGTTGATACTGCCCAGCAGACAAGCACCGTAGGGCGGCAAGGGCTGCTCGCCGCAGGGATTGGTGGCGGCGATGGTTTCGACATAGTTCAGGTTGTTCGCCGTGTTGATCCGGTCGATGAAAATGACCCCCGGCTCGGCAAAATCGAAAGTGTTGCGCATGATCTTGTTCCACAGATCGCGCGCCTGAACCGTGCGGTACACCCGCCCCCCAAACACCAGATCCCAAGCGCCGTCCGCCTTGACCGCCTCCATGAAGGGATCAGTAACCAGCACCGACAGATTGAACATCCGCAGGCGGGCCGGATCTTTCTTGGCCTCGATGAAAGCTTCGATATCGGGGTGATCGCAGCGCATCGTGGCCATCATCGCACCGCGCCGGCTGCCCGCCGACATGATCGTGCGGCACATCGCATCCCAGACATCCATGAAGGACAAGGGACCGCTGGCATCTGCCGCAACGCCCTTAACCTCGGCCCCGCGCGGGCGGATGGTGGAAAAATCATAACCGATGCCGCCACCTTGCTGCATGGTCAGCGCGGCCTCTTTCAGCCCGTCAAAGATCCCGCCCATACTGTCGGGCACTGTGCCCATGACAAAACAATTGAACAGCGTGACATTTCGTCCGGTGCCCGCGCCCGCGGTGATGCGGCCTGCCGGCAGAAATTTGAACCCCTCCAGCGCCTTGTAGAACTGCGCTTCCCATTTGGGCTGATCCGCTTCGACCTCGGCCAAAGCGCGCGCAATCCGGCGCCATGTGTCCTCGACCGAGCCGTCGATTGCCGTGCCATCCTGCGCCTTCAGGCGATACTTCATGTCCCAAATGGCTTCGGCAATGGGGGTCGAAAACGGCGACATCAGCGGTCCTTTCGGCGGGGCGAAACAAGGGCGAATCAACAGGGCAGGGGCGCGACCTGTTGTGGGGCATTTTTGCGAAG
>JANNBI010000071.1:0-29262 GCA_031385345.1 Paracoccaceae bacterium
TGATCCTTGACCGGGTCGTGGGGATCGACCGGGTCGCGAAACAGGTGATTTTGGCCGGACGCGGGCCTTTGGCCTATGACGTATGTTCAATTGATATCGGGATCACCTCGGATCTTCCCGACCTGCCCGGCTTTGTCGAATATGGTCTGGCGGCCAAGCCCTTGGGGCCTTTTGCGGCGCGCTGGCAAGAGTTTGTCACCACCCCCCGAAACGACCCGGCACAGGTGATTGTCGTGGGCGGCGGGGTGGGTGGGGCCGAACTGGCGCTGGCGATGCAGCACCGTCTGGCGCAAACCGGCCCCGCGCCCCGGATCAGTCTGGTCGAACAGGGGCGCGACCTGATGCCGGTCCTGACGCCGCGCGCGCGCGCGGTGATGCGGGCGGCGCTGGCGGCGGCGGGGATATCGGCCCACCTGAACGCGGCACCAGTGTCGATGACCGCAACTTCGCTGACCTTGCAGGACGGCCGCAACCTGCCCGCCGATCTGGTGCTGGCCGTTGCGGGCGCGCGGCCGCAGGCTTGGCTTGGGGAAACCGGGCTGACCCTGCACGACGGGTTCATCGCGGTCGATGCACAGTTGCGCAGTTCGGACCCGGCAATCTTTGCCGCCGGAGATTGCGCCCATCTGACCCATGCCCCCCGTCCGAAAGCCGGGGTTTTCGCGGTGCGTCAAGCCCCGGTCCTTTTGGCCAACCTGAAGGCCGCGATCACCGGCGACCCGATGAAAATCTTTGATCCGCAGGGGGATTATCTGAAACTCATCTCGCTGGGCGATCAGCGGGCTTTGGCGGAAAAATGGGGATTTGTGGCGCAGGGTGCTGCGCTTTGGCGGCAAAAAGACCGGATCGACCGTAAATTCATGGCAAAATTTGCCCCCGCGCCAATGCCCGCGCCAATGCTGCCCAAAGCGGCCGCCGCGATCCCGGGCCTGATTGAGGCTTTGGGGGATCGGCCCCTGTGCGGTGGCTGCGGGGCCAAGTTGGGACCGCAGGCGCTTGCCGGGGCCTTGGCCAGCCTGCCCGCCCGCCAACGCGATGATGTGCTGCAAGGCGCGGGCGACGATGCGGCGGTCCTGACACACGGGGCGGGCCTGCAAGTGATCACCACCGACCACCTGCGCGCCTTTACCGCCGACGCCCATCTGATGGCCCGACTGGCCGCCATTCATGCCTTGGGCGATATTTGGGCGATGGGGGCGACGCCGCAAGTCGCCCTGTCCCAAGTCATCCTGCCCCGCATGTCCGAGGTTAAATCCGCCGCGATGCTGGCCGAAATTACCCGTGCTGCGGGTAGTATCTTCGCCGCCGAAGGCGCGGATCTGGTCGGCGGTCATTCGTCCATCGGGGCAGAGTTGACGATCGGCTTCACCGTCACCGGCCTGACCCAGCGTGCCATCGGCAAGACCGGGGCGCAGGTGGGCGATGCGCTGATCCTGACGAAACCGATTGGATCCGGTACGATTTTGGCGGCGGAAATGGCCGGGATTTGCCCGGAAGGTCTGATTATGGGCGAGGTTGTGGCCACCGCCTTTGCCAGCATGGGCCAACCGCAGGGCCAGGCAGCGCGCATTCTGGCCCCCCATGCCCATGCGATGACCGATGTGACTGGCTTTGGGCTGGCCGGACATCTGATTGAAATGCTGGCGGATTCGGGGCTTTCGGCAAGGGTGGTGGCCCGGGATGTGCCCCTGTTGCCGGGTGCGGTGGCGCTGGCGCTTGCTGGCGTCGCCTCCTCGCTTGCGCCCGCGAACCGGGCGGGAGTTCTGGGGCGGTTGGTGATGGACGAAGGCCCGCTGAAGGCGCTGATGATCGACCCGCAAACGTGCGGCGGGCTGCTGGCCGCCGTGCCGCAGGTCATGGCCGCGCAGGTGTTCACAGAGTTGCGGGCGGCGGGCGTTGCAGCGGTTCAGATCGGGATAGTGGAGGCTGGCAACGGCTGGGTCACGGTAAGCTGACGGATTGAACCCAACCCCAACGGCCGCCCGCCCTACCCCAGCGCCCTGACCGCAGCCGCCACCTTTTCCGCGACGGCAGCCAGATCTGCCAATTCCAGCCGCTCTGCCGCGATCTCAATGAACCGGCCTTCCGCCACCCGCGCACGGTGCTTCATATAGCGCGGGTCATAGTGCCGCTCCATCAACGACGCGGCAAGATCGGTGTGATCCCCGGCCCCCGCCATCGCCTGCCACCCCGAAATCACCTCGGCGGCATGGGCCGGGCGCAACTGGTCGATGGTGGTGGACAGGCGCTGCGGGTCGGCAATCAAGTCGCCATAAGTACGCGTCAGATAGCGCGCGCGGGCCATCGGCGGCGCGGACAAGGCCACCCGCGGCGCCTCTTTCATCGCTTTCCACAATTGCACCGGCAGGCGCAGATTGCCGATCTTGGAGCTTTCGGCCTCAACCACCACCGGCCTTGTCGGATCCAGCCGCGCGATGGACATCGCAAGGTCGGTATCAAACCCCTTCTGATCCGGCTGCCCCCCGGGCATCGCGCCGAACAGACTGCCCCGGTGGCGGGCCAAACCTTCAAGATCAATGACTTGCAGGCCAAATCCCGGCAGAAGGTTCAAGATATCGGTCTTGGCAGAGCCTGTGTTGCCGTCCAGAATGACCAGCGGAGCCGGAAACGGCGTGTCGTTCAAGGCCGCCACCACCATCGACCGATAGGATTTATATCCCCCCGCAATCGTATCCACCCGCCAGCCGATCTGGCCCAGAATGATCGCAACCGAACCTGATCTTTGCCCCCCGCGCCAGCAATAGACCAAGGGCCGCCAGCCCCCCGGCATGTCCCTTAGCGGTCCCAAAAGATGATCCGCGACATTGCGCGCCACCAAGGCCGCGCCCAGCTTGCGCGCCAAAAACGGCGATTGCTGTTTGTAGATCGTGCCGACCTCGTGGCGCTCTTCGTTCGACAGGGCGGGCAGGCTGATCGCGCCCGGCAGATGATCCTCGGAATATTCCGCCGGGGATCGCACGTCGATGATCGCATCGAACGGCAGGCTTGCCAGATCGGCCAAAGGGGGAAGGGTTATGGGCATGGCGGTGTCTTAGGGCAAAAGCCCCGCAAACGAAAGCCGGCGCAATCAGATCCCGGCTTCCAGATGGTCGATCAGGCTGGCCAACATCGCGCGGCACCGGTCAATCTGGTCAACGCTGACGAATTCATCCGGTTTGTGACCCTGCGTCATGGACCCCGGCCCACAGATGACCGTCGGCACCGACAGGCGCTGATCGAACAACCCGCCCTCGGTCCCAAAAGCCACCTTGATCGTGCCATTGGCCCCGGTCAGGGATTTGACGAACTGCACCACCTTTGCCCCCGGCGGCGTGCCAAGGCCGGGATAGTCCCACAGCCAGTCCACCGCGATCGCCGCTTCGGGAAACTCGGCGCGCAGCGGGGCGACGATGGCCTCGGCCGCCGCACGGATGCTTGCGATGATGGCGTTCGGGTCATCTTCGGCCAAGGCGCGGATTTCGAAATCGACTGTGGCACTGTTGGACACGATGTTGACCTGCACGCCACCCTTCACGATCCCGGCGTGAACCGTGGTGTAAGGCACGTCATAATCACCGTCCTTGGCCCCGGTCGCGGCAATCTTTGCCTGCAAATCGCGCAGCGCGCAGATGAAATCGGCGGCCAGATGCAGCGCGTTCAACGCCATGGGGGCAAGGGCCGAATGCCCCTCGCGCCCGGTGCAGGTGGCGCGCAGGGCGGTTTTGCCCTTGTGCCCGGTGGCCACCTGCATCGTCGTCGGTTCCCCGACGATGCAAAACCGCGGACGATGCGGCGCGGTTTCCAAAAGGTCGATCAGGGATCGGACGCCCATGCACCCAACCTCCTCGTCGTAAGAAAAGGCCAGATGCAGCGGAGTTTTCAGCGGGCGATTGGCGGCCAGAAGCGCCGCCTCCAGCGCGCAGGCGACAAAGCCCTTCATATCCGCCGCGCCCCGGCCATAGTAGCGCCCGTCTTGCAAGGTCAGAGCATGGGGCGGCACGGTCCAGGCTTGCCCTTCGACCGGCACGACATCGGTATGGCCCGACAGCATCACCCCGCCGGGGCCGTCCGGGCCGATGGTGGCGAAAAGATTGGCCTTGTGACCCTGCGCATCCGGGATAAGGCTTGCGGTCACGCCCACCTCGGCCAAAAGCTCCGCGATATAGGTCATCAGCGCGATATTGGGGCGATGCGAGGTGGTGTCGAACTCCATCAACCGGGTGAAGATGGATTGAAACTGCATGGATGCCCCCTGATGGTTCCGGCGCGTGATCCCTAAGAAACAGGCTTGCCCGCGACAATCAAGCGCGCCCTGCCGGAATGTCGGGCAGGATTTCGGCCAGACAGCCATCGCCGCTGCGCCTTGCCACCGGGATCGAACCCACGCGGGCCTTTCCAAGGTCTTGCCATACTGCCAAGCTTCACCCACCGATAGGAGAGCAAAATGAAGCAGCGGATCAAGACGGCTTCATGGGCTTTGGTGATGGGTTTTACCGGCTCATTTGCCAAAGCGCAGGAAACCACGACGCCGCCCAATCTGGATCTGACCCTTCGGGCCGAGGGTGGGGCCGTGGCGCAGGTTCTGGCGGCGCAGGATCTGTTTGCGCTGGCCAAAACACAAAGCGATCCTTTGGCGGCCCTTTCGGCGGCGCGGATCATGGCCGGGGTTGCGGTTGGCCCCGTCGCGCGCGCGCCGGTGACTGGCACGATCAGCGACCTTCCTGCAATCCCAGATGCGGCAGCGATGTTCAACGTCGCGCGTCGACTGGCCCTGGACGACGGCCTTGCAGCGCTGGTCGAGGCGGAAAGTGGTCGATCCCGGCTGGGAGTCGGCATCCTGACCGTTGGGACCAGCTCGGCCCATGTCCCAGCTGGCGCGACGGATCGTTGGGATCTGGCGTTTTACGCCAGTTCGCTGGCCGAAATCGGGGTGATCGGGCCGGGAAACGCCGTGTTGGATATTCAGGTTCAGGACGCTTCCGGCCAGATTATTTGTCGCCAATCCGGGCCGCGCGACCGGCTGTACTGCCCTTTTGTGCCGCAGGAAAACGGCCGGTTTTCCGTACTGATTGCCAATCCCGGCGGGCAAGCCGTGACATACAGTTTACTGACAAATTAAGACCCAATGCTGCGCAGCATTTTCGGGTAATTGCTGCGCAGGCCCTCAAAAATTGCTGCGCAGCAATCACGTTATATCAATAGCTTGGCGGTGGGCTATCCCAGAATCTCGGACAGCTTCACCACCCGCCCCTCGGACACCGATTTCAGCGCAGCATCGGCCAGCGCCAGCGCGATCAATCCATCCTCGCCCGTGGGTTCCGCCGCCCCTTTGCCGCCCAGTGCCGCGATGAATTGCGCGATTTCGGCGGCATAGGCTTCGGTGTAGCGGGTCATGAAGAAATCATGCAGCGGCGGGCGGGTATAGCCTGCTGCTGTGGCCACCTCGATCGACACCGGGCGCTGGTTTTCCGCCGACACCGCGCCCAGCGACCCATGCACCTCGATCCGCTGATCATAGCCATAGGTCGCCCGGCGCGAGTTCGAAATCATCGCCTGCTTGCCGGTCACGGTTTTCAGCAAGACCTGCACCGAATCGTAGTCGCCCGCAGTCCCGATGGCCGGATCAACCAGAACCGCTGCCGTCGCGACCACTTCGGTAATCTCCTCGCCCAGCAAAAAGCGCGCGATGTCGAAATCATGGATCGTCATGTCGCGGAAAATCCCGCCCGACCGTTTGATGTAATCCACTGGCGGCGCACCCGGATCGCGTGAGGTGATGACGACCATCTCGACCGCGCCAATCGTGCCCTTGTCGATCTCGGCGCGGACCGCCTTGAAATGCGGGTCAAAGCGGCGGTTGAAGCCGACCATCAGCGTGCCCTTGTGCGCGCGCACCACCGACAGGCAGGCCTTGACCCGTGCAAGTGACAGATCAATCGGCTTTTCGCAGAACACCGCCTTGCCCGCTTTCACGAAACGCTCAATCAGGTCTGCATGGGTGTCCGTTGGGGTACAGATCACCACGGCGTCGATGTCGGTCGCGGCCAGAATCGCCTCGATGGAGCGGACTTCGCAGCGGTACTGATCCGCGATGGCCTGGGCCGCGACGGGCATGGCATCCGCCACCGCGACCAATGTGGCCCCGGCATCCCCCGTCACCGCTTTTGCATGTACCTTGCCAATGCGCCCAGCACCCAGCAGACCAAATCGAACCGTCATGTCCATCTCCATGTTTCAACCGCGCTTCGGGATAGGCCGCGCGCCGTGCGAGATCAAGATCGACCTGCATCCCATCCGTGGTTCCCCGCGTCTATTCCGCCGACCGCAAAACCTGCGCCGGACGCAGGCCAAGGGGCCGCACCATGAACACCAACCCGGAGATTAGCGTGGCGAGGATCCCGCCCAGAATGATCCCCAAGGCCGAGGTCGGTTCAAAGGCGAATTCGGACTCCATGACAAAGGTCATAACCGCCCAGCCGGACACCGCGCCGGTGACAATCGCCACCAACCCCGCCGCCGCCCCGGTCAGCGCAGCCCGCAGCGCAAAGCTGGCCAGAATCCGCGCGCGCGATGCCCCGATCACCTTTAACACCGCCGCCTCATAGCGCCGTTGCCGCTCACCAGCCGCGGCGGCCCCGACCAAAACCACAAATCCCGTCACCAGCGTCACCAGCGCCGCAATGGTCACCGCCTGCGCAATCGCGGTCAGGGTCTCCGTCACCCGCCCGATCGCGGCCTTCATGCCGATGGCGGTGATATTGGGGAAATCCCTGGTCGTCTGCCGCAGGATGCCCGCCTCTGCCGCCTCGTCGGCATAGACCGTCGCGATATAGCTGTGCGGCGCGCCCTGTACCGCCGCCGCATTCATCGACAGGATAAACCCCATGCCGCCACTGGAAAAATCAACTTCGCGGAACGATGTGATCTGACCTTCGATATCGCGACCCAGAATATTCATGGTGATCTTGTCGCCCAGTTTCAGACCCATCTCTTCGGCCTCTTCGGCTGCAAAGGATATCTGGGGTGGGCCCGAATACCCCTCGGGCCACCATTGCCCTTCGGTGATTTTGGTCCCCGCAGGCGGCACATCGGCATAGGTCAGGCCCCGGTCACCGCTGACCACCCAGTGATTGCCCGCCACTTCGCGCGCGTCGCGCCCGTTGATCAGCGTCACCAACCCGCGCAACATCGGGGCGGAATCCAGTTTGCTGACCGCCGGATTGTCGGTGATCATCTGCCGGAAGGCGTCGATCTGATCGGGCTGAATATCGACGAAAAAGAAGGACGGAGCGCGCGCTGGCAGGTCACGGGCAATCGCCGCGCGCAGGTTGGCATCGATCTGCCCCACCGCCGCCAGCACCGACAGACCCAGCCCCAAGGCCAGCACCACCTGCATCGTCTCGGCCCTTGGTCCCCCGATCGCCGCCAAGGCCATGCGCCAGGCAACCCTGCCCCGCACAAACCGCGACCGCCCCAGACGCCGCGCCAGCGCCATCAGCCCCATCGCCGCCAATGCAAGCGCCACAAGCGCCCCCAGAACGCCGCCCGCCACCGACAGCGCCAACCAGGCCATCCCCGACAGAACCACCGCCCCGCCGATCAGCACCCCCGCCAGAACCACGATGGCCAGCAGATACCAGCCCTTCGGCCAGCCTTCCCCCAGACCGCCACGATACAACGCCGCCGCCCGCACTTCGGCCGCCTTGGCCAAGGGCCACAGCGCGAACAACAAGGCCGAGGTCAGGCCATAAAACAGCGCCTCGATCACCGGGCGCGGGTAAAATCCGACCTCGGCAGGAAAGGGCAGTTGCGACTCGATCCAAGGGCCAAGCGCCACCGGCAGGGCCACACCAAGGGTCAGGCCAATCGTCAAGGCCAACCCGGTCAGGACCGCGATTTGCAGCAGGTAGATCTGAAAGATCAGCGCTGCATCGGCCCCCATGGTGCGCAGGGTCGCGATGGTTGACACCTTGCCTTCCAGATAGGCGCGCACGGCCGAAGCCACGCCGACCCCACCTACGGCCAATCCCGCCAGACCGACCAGCACCAAAAACGCCCCGATCCGTTCGACAAATCGTTCTGCACCGGGCGCGGCACGGCGGCTGTCGCTCCACCGCAGCCCCTGATCGCGAAACTTCGCATCGGCCTCGACCTCCAGCGCCGCCAGATCGGCGCCCACCGGCAGGCGCAGCCGATAGGCACTATCAAACAAGGTGCCCTCTACCAGAAGGCCCGCATGCGCCAAACCTTCACGCAGCACGATCACCCGCGGTGCCAGCGCGAACCCACCTGATGTGCCATCCGGTTCGCGCGTCAAAAGCCCGTTCAACTGAAACTCTTGCAGGCCCAGTTTGAACCGCCCACCCGGTGCCAGACCCAATTGATCGGCAAGGATCTTTTCCATCACCGCGCCCGGCAACTCTTTGGCTTGCAGCGCAGCGGTCAGGTCTGCCCCACCCTCAATCTCGACCTCACCGTAGATCGGATAGGCGTCATCCACCGCCTTGACCTGCGCCAGAACGCGGCTGTCCTCGACCACGGCCATCGACCGGAAATCGACGATTTCGGACACCTCCAGCGCCTTGGACGCCATCCAGGCCCGTTCCTCCTCGTTGGCGAAGCGATAGGTAAACTCCACCTGGGCATCGCCGCCCAGCAGAACCGCCCCCTGATCGGTCAACCCCCGCTCAATCGCTGACCGGACCATGCCGACAGCGGCAATCGCCGCCACGCCTAGGGCCAGACAGGCCAGAAACACGCCAAACCCCTTCAGCCCACCGCGCAATTCGCGCCGGGCGAAACGCCACGCCAGCGACAAGCTCATGCCAGACCCTCGCCCGCGATCTGCCCATCGGCCAGACGGATCACCCGGTCGCAGCGCGCCGCCAGTTCGGGCGCATGGGTGACCATGACCAGCGTCGATCCATGCCGGTCGCGCAGCGCAAACAGCAGATCCATGATCGCCGCGCCATTGGCGCTGTCCAGATTTCCGGTCGGCTCATCCGCCAACAGCAGCGCTGGTCGCGGTGCTGCGGCACGGGCCAGCGCCACGCGCTGCTGCTCGCCCCCCGACAACTGCGCCGGATAATGGTCGCCGCGCGCGCCCAGACCCACGGCCTGCAACTCCGCGCTCGCCCGCTCAAACGCATCTGCGACGCCCTGCAATTCCAGCGGCACCGCAACGTTTTCCAAGGCAGTCATCGTGGGAATCAGGTGAAAGCTTTGAAACACCACCCCCATCCGCCCGCGCCGAAACCGCGCCAGCCCATCCTCGTTCAGGGCGGTCATGTCCTGTCCCAAGGCGGAAACCCGCCCACGACTGGCCCGTTCCAGCCCCCCCATCAACATCAGTAACGAGGATTTGCCCGAACCGGAGGGGCCAACCAGCCCCAAGGTCTCGCCCTTGCCGACCGAAAGGGATATGCCCCTTAGAATATCCACCGCTCCGGCATTCCCTTGCAGGGTCAGCCAGACATCCGACAGGTCCAATACGGTTTCAGCCATGATCCACCTTAAACTATTCCCCCTCAGATATGCGCCGATGCCGGCGCTGCGCAATGCCGCCATCGCATGGATTTTCAGCTTTTGTGCTGCAACTGCATCCGTAACCGTCGCCAATGCCGAACCTGTGATCATCGCGGCCTTGGGCGACAGCCTGACGGCAGGCTATGGCCTTGCCCCGGAAGAGGGGCTGGTGCCGCAGTTGCAGGCGTGGCTTCTGGCGCAGGGTGAAGAGGTGGCGCTGGTCAATGCCGGGGTGTCGGGCGATACCACGGCGGGCGGGTTGTCGCGGCTGGACTGGACCTTGACCGACGATGTGCAGGCCCTGATCGTGACGCTGGGCGGCAATGACATGCTGCGCGGCCTGCCCCCCGCTGAAAGCCGCGCCAACCTCGATGCGATCGTCAAAGGTGCCACCGACCGTGGCCTGCCGGTGCTGATCGTGGCCATGTCCGCCCCCGGCAATTACGGCCCGGACTACAAGGCCGAGTTTGATGCGATCTATCCGGACCTTGCGAAAACCTATGGCACCTTGTTGTTCGCCAACTTTTTCGCCCCCCTGATGACGGAAACCCAAGACCCCGCCCAACTGCAATCCTTCATGCAGGCCGACGGCATCCATCCCAACGCCGAAGGTGCCAAACGCATCGCCGCCGGCCTTGGCCCCAGTGTCCAACAGCTGATCGCCGCCGCGCGGTAAGGCCGCGATCCCCCCCGGCCCGCCTTCAATGTGGCCCAAATATCCACCCAGTTTCGCCCCACTGACACAAGACCAAGAGCCAGTCGAAGGCCGCACCAAAAACCCGCCAAAAAGATTGACCATTCGCACCGGTTTAGGTCGCGCAATGGCTTGCACCTTGGCGCCGTCGGCGCAATCAATGCGTCATTGTTCCGGAGCGCCGTCCCAAATGTCTTTGATCACCGACCTGACCGCCGCCATCGGCGCTGCGCATGTTTTGACAGGGGCCGATACCGCCCGCTACCGCGACGATCCCACCACGCATTTCCCCTCTGACCCCGCCATCGTTGTGCGCCCCGGCTCCACCGATCAGGTGGCCGAGGTGTTGCGCATCGCCGCCCGCCACAACCAGCCGGTGATCCCCTGCGCCGGTCGTACCGGGATCACCGGCGCGATCCAGAACACCGGCGGATTGATGCTGTCGGTCGAACGGCTGAACCGCATCCGCGAGATCCGCCCCGAAGCCCGCATTGCCATCGTCGAGGCCGGGGTGATCCTGTCCTCCCTTCACAACGCCGCCGAGGCGCAGGGCCTGTATTTCCCGCTGTGGTTCGGCGCGCGTGGCTCCGCGATGATCGGCGGCGTGTTGTCCACGAATGCCGGCGGCTCCAACGTGCTGCGCTACGGCTCCACCCGGTCGCTGTGCCTGGGGCTAGAGGTGGTTCTGGCCGATGGTCAGGTGCTGAACCTGATGAGCGCACTGCACAAAGACAACTCCGGCTATGACCTGAAACAGATGTTCATCGGGGCCGAAGGCACATTGGGCGTCATTACCGCCGCTGTCATGAAACTGGTGCCCAAACCGCGTGCCTATGCCACGGCGATGCTGGCAGTGCGGTCTTTGCCCGACGCTTTGACGCTTCTGAACCGTCTGCAAACCGCGACCGGCGGCATGGTGGAGGCGTTTGAATACATGCCCGACACCTACATGCGACGTCTGGCGCAGGTGCGCCCCGACATCCGCCAACCCTTCACCCCGATCCAGCCGGTGAATATCCTTGTCGAACTGGGCGCCACCCGACCCGATGACGCCATCCCCGGCGACGACGGCACGCTGCCAGTGACCGCTTTGCTGGAATCCACTCTGGCCCGGATGATGGACGAGGGCATGATTCTGGACGCCGAAATCGCCCAATCCGACAGCCAGCGTCTGGCGCTGTGGAAACGCCGCGAACTGGCTTCTGACATCATGCAGGCGGTCCAACCGTCGATCGACACCGATATCTGCCTGCCGCTTGATGCGATCCCGGCCTTTCTGGACCGCATCCATGCCCGCCTGAGGCAGATGGATGCCGGGGCTGAAACCCTGACCGTGTCCCATCTGGGCGACGGGAATCTGCATTTCTCAATCTACCCCAGCCGACACGACGAGGCGTTTCACGACCTTGTGGTCACAGCGGTCGAGGATGAGGTGGCGCATTTCCAAGGCTCTTTCAGCGCCGAACATGGCGTGGGGGTGATGAAGCTAAACTCCATGGCGCGGCGCAAATCGCCCGTCGCGCTCGAGGTGATGCGGGCAGTCAAGGCGGCGCTGGACCCCGAAGGCCGCATGAACCCCGGCAAGGTCATTCCTCCACGGCCCGTTTCGGCTCAGGTGATCACCAAGTGAACGCCATCGCCTTGGTGTTCCGCACCCCGACCTTTCGCACCATGTTCTTCACGCTGGCCTGCCTTGGGGCGTTCAACGCCTCGGTCTACCCCTATCAGTCCTTGATCGCGATCAAGTATATCGGCCTGACGCCGGGTGATTTTGCGCTGATCCTGATGGTGGCCTCGTTTGTGAACGTGGCAACGGCGGTGCTTCTGGGCGTGTTGGCCGACCAAAGGGCCAATCGGCGCCAGACCGCGCTGATCTGCGCCGCGTCGGGCGCTGTGGCCATGGCGCTGATGGTCTTTGTCCCCGGCCCGGTGGCGCTGGTTCTGGCCAGCGCGATCCTGTTGCCCATCGCCCAGCCGCTGTATGGCCAGATCTTTGCCCTCACCCGTTTGGCCAGTCAGGGCCACGAGGCGCAAGCCGACGGCATCCAGTCCGTCATCCGCTCGGCCCTGTCGATGGCCTTTCTGGTGATGCTGCTGTTGTGGACCTTTGCCTTCCGCGAGGGCTTGTCAGAAATGAACGTGTTCCTGTCCGCCGGGGCGGCCAGTCTGGTTGCGGTGGCGCTGATCGTCTTTGCCTGGCCGCGCGATGGGGCAACGACTTGGGAAGACCGCCCCTCGGGGTTGAACCTGGGCGCTGCGATTGCACAGATCGGACGGCCCCATATTGCACTGCGGTTTTTCTCCATGGGGGCGATCAATGCGGCGGGCGGGCTGTATATGGCCACGATCAGTCTGGTGTTTGATGCCTCACCCCTGCGCGGAGCCTCGGATGTGGCCCTGTATGTTGGCATGGTGGCGGGGTGGGAAGTGCCGTTCATGCTGCTGTTGCCGCGCATTCTTGGCCATTTCAGCCGCGCCAATCTGATCGGTCTGGGCGCTTTGACCTATGTCCTTCACCTGATCGCGCTGCATTTCGTGGCCGACACAGCCTTTGTCTGGGTGCTGCCGTTCTTTGCCGGGCTTGGCGGGGCGGCGCTGATCACCCTGCCGATCACCTATTACCAATCCTTGATGGAGGGTACGCCGGGCGCTGCCTCCAGCCTGATGGCGGTGCAAAAGCTGGTGTCGGACGGGCTGGTGGCGGGCTGCTTTGCGTTGGGAATGGCTTATTGGGGCCTGACCTCGGTCGCGCTGATGGGGGCCGGGCTGTCGGTCGCTGGGGCCTTGCTGCTCGTGCTGTCCGACCGGAACCGCTGGCTGATGCCCCCCCTGCCGATGGTGAAGGGATGAGCGCCTTCACCCTGATCTGGCGCGATCCCGTCCTGCGTTTTGCGGCACTTTTGATGGTGATGAACGGCACGCTTTGGGCCAGCTTTGGCCCCTTCGTGGCGCTGCTGGCCGTGGACACGTTCAAACTGGGCGACCGGGGCTATGCGGCGGTGCTGGTTGTGTCCACCGTCCTTGGGGTTGCCGCCTCGGTCTGGATCGGCATCCGCGCCGACCAAAGGGCCAGCCGCAGACGCATGGCGCTGGCCACCTGCGGGGCGGCGGTTCTGGGCCTGATCTTGATGGTTCTGGCACCTTGGCAATCCAGTTTCGTGGTGTTTCACGCGGTGATCCTGCCTATTTCCTCGACCATCTTTGGCCAGACCTTCACCCTGTCGCGACTGGCCGCCGCCCGCTATTCCGAGCAGGAACGCCTGACCATCACCGCATCAATCCGCGCCGCCATATCATTGCCCTTCGTTGTGGTCCTGCCGCTGTGGTCGATCGCGCTGAACCGCGGGGCGCCGCTGATCTCGATCTATCCCTTGGCGTTGGTTTTTTCAGTCATCATGGTCTGGATGGTATGGCGCTATTGGCCCAAAGACGGCGGCAGCGCTTGGGAGGATAAACCCTCGGGCCTGTCACTTCGCGCCTCGCTGCGCGAATTGGCCAATCCCGCCCTGGCCCTTCGGCTGACGGCGCTGGGGGCGGTGGCGTCGATGCCGACGCTGTATGTGATGTCGCTGGCCCTGATCCTGACCCAGATCGGCGGGCGGCCCGCGTCCGACCCTGGCATGTTCTTCGGACTTGTCGCCGGGGCCGAGGTGCCGTCGATGCTGCTGATGGCGGTCGTCGGGCGCTATGTCGCGCGCCTGCCACTGATCCTGATCGGATCGGCCCTAAGTGCGGGCTTCTTGCTGGCCCTGCCCCTGATGGCCAGCAGCCCGCTGGTCTGGGTGCTGATCCTGCCGCTGGCGCTGGCACATGGCGTGCTGTTGCCGGTTCCAATCACCTATCTTCAGGATCTTCTGGCCAATCGTCCCGGCACAGGCACCGCACTTTTGGCGCTGCAAGGGCTGATCGGCAACATTCTTGCCGCTGCCGCTTTTGCCGCAGGCACGGCGCTGTCCGGTTATCCGCTTGTGATGATCCTTGGCGCGGTGATCGGCATGGCCGGGGCGCTGGGTCTGTGGTGGGCCGACCACGCCCCGCGCCCCCGCGACAAATAGGTCACCAATATTGACATGATCGCCCCCCGCCGCCAAGGTCGCGCCGCGGGTTGCAATGGGAAGATGCTGATGGATTGGTCGCAGGTTCTGGCCACAAGGTCGTCACGGATGAAAGCCTCGGAAATCCGAGAGCTGTTGAAGCTGCTGGATCAGCCCGACATCATTTCCTTTGCCGGCGGCATCCCCGATCCCGCCCTCTTTCCCAAAGACGCCTTTCGCGCCGCCTATGCCGAGGCGCTGAACGACGACACCGCCACCGCCGCCCTGCAATATTCGGTGTCCGAGGGGTACAAACCCCTGCGCGACTGGATCGCGGGTCAGATGGCGGCGCTGGGGGTTCCTTGCACCTGTGACAACATCCTGATCACCTCGGGGTCGCAGCAGGCGCTGGACTATCTGGGCAAGCTGATGATTTCGCCGCAAGATACCGTACTTCTGGGCTGGCCCACCTATCTGGGGGCCTTGGGTGCCTTCAACGCCTATGAACCCAATTATGACCGGCTTGACCCCCTGTCCAATCGCAGCGCCGCCGATTTTACTGACCGGGCCAGTAACGCCGGGGGCCGGGTCAAATTCGCCTATCTGTCCGTCGATTTCGCTAATCCGACCGGCGAGACTCTGGGCCGCGCTGCGCGCGAGGCGGTGATCGATCTGGCCGATGCAATGGACATCGCCGTGGTTGAAGATGCCGCCTATCAGACCCTGCGCTATGACGGGCAAGCGATCCCGCCCATCCTTGCCCTTGAAATCGCCCGCAAAGGCAACATCGAGGCGTGCCGGACGCTGTATTGCGGATCTTTCTCCAAATCCCTTGCGCCCGGACTACGGGTGGGCTGGGTCTGCGGCGCAGCCGAGGTGATCAGCCGTCTGGTGCTGATGAAACAGGCCGCCGATCTGCATTCGGCCACCATCAACCAGATCGTCACCCATCATGTCGCCTCGCGCCAGTTCGACGCGCATGTGTCCGCCCTGCGCCAGACCTATCAGGCCCGGCGCGATCATCTGCTGCGCGCCTTGCAACGCCAGATGCCCGAAGGTGTGACATGGACCCGGCCCGAAGGCGGCATGTTCGTCTGGCTGACCCTGCCGCAACACATCGACGGAGCGGATCTGCTGGCCAAATCGCTGCAAACCGAAAGGGTTGCTTTCGTTCCGGGCCGGGCCTTCTTTGCCGATGGGTCCAACGGCAACACCCTGCGTCTGTCGTTTTCCTGCGCGACCGAATCCGCGATTGACGAAGGGATCATGCGTCTTGGCCGCCTGATCACAGCGGAAATCGCTGCCCGCCCTTCCACCGACAGCGCTGCATGATCCCGCTTTGGGTCGGGGCCGTGGTGATCGGCGCGCTGGCCCAGACCGGCCGCAACGCCACCCAAGCCGGCCTGACCGCCGCCCTTGGCACCATCGGCGCGACGCAGGTGCGGTTCCTGTTCGGCTTGCCCTTCGCGATCCTGTTTCTGATTTTGGTGCAGGGGTGGAGCGGCGAAAGCATTCCCACCCTCTCCCCAACCACCCTGTCCTGGACGGTTTTGGGAGGGCTGGCCCAGATCACCGGCACCGCCCTGATGTTGCAGGTGATGAAATCCACCGCCTTCGGCGTCACCACGGCCTGGCTGAAGATCGAGCCGGTGATGGTGGCGCTGATTGGTGCGCTGGTTCTGGGCGATGTGCTGACCCTGCCAATGCTGATCGCCATCGCCGTCGCGGTACTGGGCGTGGTGATCCTGACGCTGAAACCGGGTCAGGGCCGCGCTATGTTTGCCAATGGCGGCCCGGCCGCAACGGGCCTGTTGGCCGGTCTCTTTTTTGGCCTCGCCGCCATCGGGTTTCGCGGCGGGATCCTGTCGCTGGACACCGGCAGTTTTCTGATCCGCGCCACCACGATTCTGGTTCTGGCGCTGGCCATCCAGACCACGACCTTGATGATCTGGCTGCTGGCCCGTGACCGCGCGGCGCTGACCGCCTCATTCCGGGTGTGGAAATCCTCGCTTGGCGCGGGGTTTCTGGGGGCCGTCGCGTCAGAGTTCTGGTTCATCGGCTTTGCCCTGACCACCGCCGCCAATGTCCGCACCCTGGCGCTGATCGAGGTGATTTTCGCCCAGATCGTCGCGCGCTACTGGTTCCGCCAGCACACCACACGCCGCCAATTGTTCGGCATGGCTGTCATCCTGCTGGGCGTCGCGATCCTGCTGCGGGTGCAGCAATAGCGCCCGCGACTGGCCCGGTCCGGGACAGGTTAGCCCCCTAAACCGGCAATACCCAGATCGCCAGAAACGGTGCCTCCTGTGCGCGCATCGCATGGCGGATGCCCGGCACATTATGCACCGTGCCGCCCACTCCGGGCGTGATCCATTCGGCGTCGCCATGCCAGAACTGACCCGGTGACAGCACCAGATACACCTCTTCTGGGGCGTGGTCGTGATCGGGATAGCGGGTTCCGGGCGCCATCAGGCTAAGCCCGATCCAGAAATCCTCGCACGCTTCCATCCCGCCAGGGCCCATCAGCAGGCAATTGGCATGGGCGGTCGCAAAACCGGCACTTGCCGTCGGGCCCACGGATTTCCGCGTCGTCCAGACCAGATCGGGGGCCAAATCCTGCAAGGCCCGCGCCAGATCGCCCAGCGCATCCGCACGACCGATCAAGGGGGCCAGCGCCGCCGGGAAAAGCCCCGTCACCGCCAAATCCTCACCCAAACCCGCCCCCGCCTGCCCCGAATCCTTTGCGGCGGCAAAGACCCGTGCCACCGCCGCGCGAGCGACCTCATTCATCGTCGCCGTTGCGAAGGCCGCATCCAGCGCGGTCAGAAATCGCTGCGTCTGGGCGCACCGCATCACCTAAGCCCCTTGCCAGATCGAACCCAGCATCTCGCGCAGGGCCGCCAAAGCCTCGTCCTTGTCCTCGCATTGCGTCAGATCCACCGAAACAAAGGTTGCAAAGCCAAACTTCGCCGCCTTCTCGGGTCGCAAGGCGAACTCCAGCCCCTTTGCCCCCAAACGGGCCGAAATCAGCGCATCTTCGGCACCAAAAGCCTCGTCCCCCAGTTCAAACCACACCGGCCCGCCGCCCAGCGCCTGACGCAGCAACACATAGGCTTCGTCCTCTTCCTCGCCCTCGGCAAAGCCCACGAACAAGAACCCGTCCTCGGGATCCTCGACGACCGAGGCATAGGCCGCCTTCACCATGATATCCGCCACGACCGCTTCTCCTTCAGGACTTCAAAAACAAACCGCCAAGTCGCGCCACTTACATCCCCACCAGAAGGCCGACCACAAAGCCGACCTCGCTGACGATCTGCACCGCGCCAAGGCAATCACCGGTATAGCCGCCCAGCCGGGGCTCATAAATCCGGCGCAGGCCCAGATGCGCCGCAGCCAACCCCAAAGCGCCGCAAATCCCGGCCCAAAAGCCCAAGACCGGCCAGCCCAGCACAGCCACCACCGCCGCCGTGATCAGCGCGCGTTGCAAAACTGGTTCCGCCATCGCCCCGGCCAGCGCCGACCCGGCCCCCTGCACGCGGACATAATCCGCCCCGGCCATCGCCCGCACCATTGACGCACGCGACACCACCGCCCCGACGATCAACGCCGCCGGTACAGCCCAGACCGGCATGACCGCCAGCGCCGTGACCCGCAGCGCAAGCGCCATGCCCAGCCCGATCGCCCCATATGCCCCGATCCGGCTGTCGCGCATAATCTCCAGCGCGCGGGCCGGATCGCCCCGACCGCCGCCCAACCCGTCGCACAAATCGGCCAGACCGTCCTCGTGCAGCGCGCCGGTCAGGACCAACCCAACCGCCACCGCAATCAGCACCGCCATGACCTGCGGCACTACCACTGCCGCCAGACAGAACACCCCCGCCGTCGCCACGCCGACCAGCAGCCCGACACCCGGATAAAACCCGACCGATCTTTTGGCCGCCGCTTCGGAAAACGCCACCTCTGGCAACGGCAACCGCGTCAGGAACTGCAAGGCCAGCACAAAATCCGGCGCTTCCTCCGCCAGCCAACGCCTTAGGTCCATTTGGCGACCGGGGGCAGGCTCATCAGGACCGCCGTCGCATCATGCCCGGATTCAAGGCCAAACTTGGTGCCCCGGTCATAGACCAGATTGTATTCAGCATAAAGCCCGCGATGGATCAGCTGCGTGTCGCGGTCGGCTTCGGTAAAGGGCTGACTCAGATGCTTTTTGGTCAAGGGCAGGAAGGCCGGCAAAAAGGCGCGGCCCACATCTTGGGTAAAGGCGAAATCCGCCTCCCAATTGCCGGTGTCCAGATCGTCGTAAAAGATGCCGCCAACGCCGCGCGCACGGCCCCGGTGCGGCACAAAGAAATACTCATCGGCCCAGGCCTTGAACCGTGGGTAATAGCTGGCATCATGCGCCGCGCAGGCCGCCTCCATCTGGGCGTGAAAGTGGGCGGTATCTTCGGGGTATTCGATGCAGGGGTTCAGATCGGCCCCGCCGCCAAACCAGCTGGCCCCGGGCGTCCAGAACATCCTTGTGTTCATATGCACCGCCGGACAGTGCGGGTTGACCATATGCGCCACCAAAGAGATTCCGCTGGCCCAGAACTGCGGATCCTGGTCCATTCCCGGCACACCGCGCGCCGCCATCGACCGCTGGGCCTTGTCGCCCAGACGGCCATGCACCATCGACCAGTTCACGCCGACCTTTTCAAACACCAGGCCCCCGCGCATCACCGACATGATCCCGCCGCCGCCATCCTCGCGGCTGGTCGGCGTCACCTCAAACCGGCCAGCGGGCTGGCTGCCGCCTTGGTCAAAGCCGTCCTCCAACGCTTCAAACGCCGCGACGATCTGGTCGCGCAACCCGCGAAACCAGCCCGAGGCCCGCGCCTTTTTGTCCTCAAACCCGTCCGTCATGCCCTGAACCCCAGTCTCGTCCCCGTTAACGCCGCGCCAAATCTGCCCGGCTTATCCCCCCGGCGCGTCACCGCCGATCCCACGCCGACAGCCCTAGCATTCCCGCCCCGCCGGCTCAACGCCAAGCCCGAACCTTCGCGCGGATTGCGCTGTTATGGCATATCAACGCGCGATGCCTATACTGACCCCCTGTAGTCCTTCAGTGAGTCGCCCATGAACCGTTCCTATCTTTTGCCAGTCCTTTTGCTGCTGGCCGCCTGCGGCACCCCGCAGGAACAATGCATCGCCAATGCCACCCGCGACGCCCGCGTGGTCAATGATCTGATCGCCCAGACCCAGGCGAATATCTCGCGCGGCTATGCGCTGGAAACCGTGGTCGAGATGAAATCGGATTATGTCGATTGCACGCCCCTGCCGACAGAAGAAAACCCGACGCCAAAGCGGGATATGTGCTTTAAGGACGTCCCGACCGAGGTGACGCGCCCGGTGGCGCTGGATCTGAATGCCGAACGCGCCAAACTGGCCAGCCTGCAACAGACCCAATCGACCCAAGCCGGTCAGACCCAGTCGGTCGTGGCCCAGTGTCAGGCGCTATACCCGGAATAAGGGCGCATCACCTGACGGCCTAGCCGCGCAGCCAGTCCAGAAACCGGGCGATCACGCCTTGGCGGGGCTGGGGCGTGGCGGTCAGGGCATCTTCCTGCACGGTCCAGTGACCGACTTGCAGCGGCTCCAACACGGCGAACAACTCATTGGAATTTTCGATGCCTTCGGGCGCATCGAACAAGGCCTCGTCCGGCAGATGGGCGGGGTCAACCTCCATCGGCAGCATGACATAGGCACCCCCGGGTGCCTCTTGCTGCGGCAAGATCACCGTCATCAGCCCGCTTTGTGCCAGTCCGAACAGGAAATCGGCACCCCGCGGGGTCAGGTCGGACAAACGGACTAGGGCGCCAAGCGCCCATATGTCGTTGGGCTGCGCTTCGGTCAGTTTGGCCAATCCGGTCACCTCGGCGGCGACGCCGTCGCCCAAATCAACCTGCCAGGCCCCGAACTCATCCAGTTCCGCCCCAAAGGCACGCATCAGGCTTAAGGCACCCATGGCGTCGCCGCCACCCGGCGCGCCGTTCAGGAACGATTGCAGATAGACATCCAATGCCATGCGGTCTGCATCCCTTGATCTTTCGGTCGCACAAGGCAACTCCGCGCCGTGACTGTCAATCCCAGACTGGTCGCGGGCAGGGCCTAGCTGACCAGCGCCCCGGCCAGACCCTTGTCGATCAAGGCGATGCTTTCCGTGATCCCGTACAGTGCCACAAAACCACCAAAGCGCGGGCCGTCACTGGCCCCCAGCAACACCTCGTACAAAGCCTTGAACCAGTCGCGCAGCGGGTCGAACCCGTGGTCCTTGCCCACGGCAAACACCATGCTTTGCAGCGCCTCGTCGTCCAGCCCGCCCTGCCAGTCGGCCAGCCGCGCACGCAGATCGTCCATCGCCCCGCGCTCTTGGTCGTTTGGCAAACGGAACTGCCGTGTCGGCGCGATCTTGTCGGCAAAATAGCGCACGGCATGACCGGCTGCGGCGTCCAGATCCGGGTTGCCCTCGGGGCTGGCATCCGGCGCATAGCGGTTGATGAACCCCCACAGCCCCTTGGCATCCGTCGATCCCGACACCGAGGCAAGGTTCAACAGCATCCCGAATGTCACCACCATCTTCGACGCCGGCACCTGACCGCCGTGAATATGCCAGACCGGGTTGTTCAACTGCCCGGCCGCGTCCTGCGTCGGATAGGCGCGCAGCTGCTGGTGGTATTCATCCACCGCGCGCGGGATCACGTCAAAATGCATCCGCTTCGCCGTCTTGGGCTTTTGGTACATGAAATAGGACAGGCTTTCGGTTGACGCATAGGTCAGCCATTCGTCAATCGTCAGACCATTGCCCTTGGATTTGCTGATCTTCTGCCCCTGATCGTCCAGAAACAGCTCATAGCTCATGTGGTTGGGCTTGCGCCCGCCCAAGACCTCGCAGATGCCGTCATAGATCGGCGTGTTGGTGGAATGGTCCTTGCCGTACATCTCAAAATCAACGTCCAAAGCCGCCCAGCGCGCGCCAAAATCCGGCTTCCATTGCAGTTTGACCTTGCCGCCGGTCACCGGAACCGTCCATTCGCGGCCCGTCTCATCGTCAAAAGTGATGGTATGGTTGACCGGATCGACGTTTTTCATCGGCACATACATCACCCGCCCGGTTTCCGGATGGATCGGCAGGAAACAGGAATAGGTTTGCTGGCGTTCTTCGCGCAGGGACGCCAACATGATCGCCATGATCGCGTCATAGCGCTCAACGGCCATGCGCAACGTGTCGTCAAACTGACCGGATTTGTAGAACTCGGTGGCGCTGATGAAGTCGTACTGAAAGCCGAACGTGTCCAGAAACCGGCGCAGCATGGCGTTGTTGTGATGGCCAAAGCTGTCAAACTCACCATAGGGATCGGGCACGGATGTCAGCGGCATCTGCATGTATTGGCGCAGCATGTCCTGATTTGGCACGTTTTCCGGCACCTTTCGCATCCCATCCACATCGTCGGAAAAGCAGATCAGACGGGTCGGAATGTCACTGATCACCTCAAATGCGCGGCGGATCATGGTGGTGCGGGCCACCTCGCCAAAGGTGCCGATATGCGGCAGACCTGACGGGCCATAGCCGGTTTCAAACAGCACATAGCCCTTTTCCGGCGGCTTCTTGTCGAACCGTTTCAGCAGCGCGCGCGCCTCTTCAAAGGGCCAAGCCTTCGATGTCATTGCCGCGTCGCGCAAGGTGGTCATGATCAATCCTTAGGAAATGCCGCAAAACCGAACGTTTCACAGGCTGTCGTCGTCTATTGCCGTGCCGCCCCGGCGTCAATATTGTTGGCGCAACCGCAAAAGGAATTCCCAATGACGATGACCCCTGCCATGTCACCCCAGGACGCGCTGATCGCGGTCATGGTGGCGGCCTCCGCCTCGGATGAGAATATGCGGACCGCCGAACTGGTGGCCATTCAGCGCATGGTCAATCACATGCCGGTTTTCGCCAACTACGACGCCGACCGTATCCGTCGCGTCAGCCAGATCGTGTTTGACTTGTTTGAAGAAGAGGACGGCCTTGACGCCCTGTTCGGCCTGATCCGCGCCGCCCTGCCCGACCGGTTGAACGAAACCGCCTATGCTTTGGCCTGCGATGTGGTCACGGCGGACGGAAAACACAACGAGGTCGAACTGCGGATGCTGGAAGAAATCCGTGAGGAGCTGGCCATCGACCGCCTGCACGCCGCCGCCATCGAATGGGGCGCGCGGGTGCGCCACATGACGCCTTAACGCGCGGCCCTACAGGAAATCCCGCGCCCAACCGGCAATCAACTGCCCCTGCATCCGCCGCGCCCGTTTGATCCAGGGGCCAGCGCCGTCGGGATCTTCGCGCTGCGCCACGGGGACAGCCTCACGCCGTGCCACGTCGCCGGAAAATATCGCGAAGGCCAGCGCTTCGCCCCCGTCCGCCCGCACATATCCCGCCAGCCCGCTGACGAAATTCATCGTCCCGGATTTCGCGTGTACCCGCGTCGCAGCCGCCTTTTGTTCCGCGCCTGCCGCATCCGCCAGCCCGGTTTCGCGCAGCAACCCTTCCAGCAAACCGCCATGCCGCAGCCGTCCCGCGCGCTGCATCACCCCCAGCATATCGCGCGCCGTCACCCGGCTGGCGGAATTGAGGCCGGAGTGGTCCCGCAGCGACACCCCCACCCCCAATTCGCGCCGCGCCCAGACCGTCATCGCCGCCCCTGACCCGGCCAAGGTGCCCGCCCCGCTGGCCACCATCCCCACCGTCTCGGCGGTCAGATTGGTGGAAAAGCGCAGCATGTCCTTCAAAACCTTGGTCAAATCCGCGCCCTGATGCGCCACGATCGGCACAGCCCCCGCCGGAACATCCCGCAGGACGGTGGGTTTGGGCAGGCTGATCCCTTGCGCCCGCGCCAGCGCCGCAAAGGCCGCCGCCGCATAACCCGCAGGATCGCGCACCGGCAACCAGCGGCTGCCGGCATCGTTCAGCGCGGTCTTTGCCACGCTCCACCGGTCAAGGTCCGCAGCCCGCGCATAGGTAAAGATCGGCAGATCCCGGTCCGCAATCACCACTTCGGCCACATCGACTGAGGGGCGAAACCGCTCTCCCCTTGCCTCCAGCGTGGTGGTGAACCCATCCCCCGCCCGCGCCCATTCGAAATGCACCCGGTTGTAATTCAGAACGATCCCCGACAGCGCCGGATTATAGCCGACATGGTCCGGCTGATCGCGCACCAACCGCTCGCGGTAAGGCACGGCGCCGTCAACCACGATGAACCGTCCTGTCACCTGCCGCAGCCCCGTGGCCGCCAGCGCCGCCACCAGATCGCCCAAATGATCGCTGTCCAGATTGGGATCGCCGCCGCCCACCAACAGCAGATCGCCGTCCAACTGCCCCTTCGTGACCGGACCCACCCGCATCACGCGTGTTTGAAACCGATGGGTCGGTCCCAGCTTTTCCAGCGCATAAAGCGTGGTCACCACCTTCGCGACCGACGCAGGCGGCAAAGGCATATCGGCGTGGCGTTCTGCCAGCAGCGCAGCCTCTCCCAACCGCGCCACGGCGAAACTGACCTCACCCCCCAGTTTGGCCGCACGGATCAGCGCCTCTGCCGCAGCCCCCGGTCCCCGGTCGGGACGCGGTTCCGGACGAGGAGAGGTTGCGGGCGCAAGCCCCCCCTCCTGCCCCCAGACTGGCAGCGCCGCCGCCCCCAAAAGCCCCGCCAAAACGCCCCGTCTGGAAACCGTCACTTCCGTCCCCCGCCCTTCCATTCGCCCCGGGCCCGGATGGCCGAGGAGGAGGCGTCGTTCAACGGCAGATTGACAAAAACCCAAGCCGGCGTGGATTTCCAACGCAGATTCTCACCGCGCCCCACCCGCTTTTCGCGGTAAATCCGCGCCGCCACCGACAGACGCGCGGCGACCCCGGCACCGGGCCGCGCCAGAACGCCCACAGGCACCGCCGTCAGAATATCGCGCCAGCGCGACCATTTGTGAAACTGCACCAGATTGTCCGCCCCCATCAGCCAGACAAAGGTGACGCCGGGATAAATCGCCCGCAACCGCGCCACAGTGTCCGCCGTGCGCACGGTGCGCAGATGCGTCTCCAGCTCCGTAATCCGCACCCGTGGATCGTGCATCACTGCCCGCGCCCGCACCAGACGCTCGGCCATTGGCGCGGGCTGCCGGGCTTTCAGCGGATTGGCAGGCGTCACCAGCCACCAGACCTGATGCAGGCCCATCCGCTTGATCGCCTCATGCGTGATGTGCGCGTGCCCCTCATGAGCCGGATCAAACGACCCGCCCAGAAGGCCGATGATCATGCCCTTGCAGGCGATGGGGAAACCGATGCGCATTCGGGCCTCCCTTGCTCGTCCCTCGTCGGCAGTTTTGACGTTGGCCCACGTCGCTGTAAAGCACAATTCCCTTGACGGATCGGCACTAGTTGACTTTAGTCAACTAAATTACCTGACAGAGGTCAACCATGCTGGATGCCATCGCCCGCCTGCGCCGCTTCAACCGGGTGGTCACCCGTGAAATCGGCGCGCTGGATACGTCTTACCTCGGGCGGGGACGCCCTCTCAGTTCCGCGCGCGTCTTGCAACTTGTCAAAGCCAGCGGCACCGACGTTGCAGAATTGCGCAATCGCCTTGATCTGGATACCGGCCTGCTCAGCCGCCTGCTGCGCGCGCTTGAAACCGAAGGTCTGGTGCGCTTGGAAACCGACCCCACAGATGGCCGCCGCCGCATCGCCCTGCTGACACCGGCGGGTCAGGCCGAGTGGCAGATTTATGACCAGCTTGGGCATGCCAAAGCCCAACAGGTGTTTGACCACGCGGGACCGCGTCAAGACGCACTGATCGCCGCGATGGATCTGATCGCCACGGTCATGCTGCAAGATCAGGTTGAAATTCGCGATGCCGATCCCAATGATCCTGCGGCACTGCACTGCCTGTCTGCCTATTTTCAAATCCTGCTTGCAATGAATGCTGCGATCACCCCCTCCATGCTGCCCTTGCCACTGCCAGACTCAGAAAAATACCGCCCGCCGCAAGGCGCATTTCTGATCGCATGGTCTGACGATCTGCCCATCGGCTGCGTGTCGTTGCACCCGTTGGAGCCGGGCATCGCCGAGGTGAAGCGCCTGTGGGTTGATCCTACTGCGCGCGGTCAGGGCCTTGCCCGCCGCCTGATGCGTGCCATCGAATCCCGCGCCCGCGACATGGGGTTCATTGGCCTGAAACTTGACAGCCACACCGACCTTGCCGCCGCAATTGCGCTTTACCGCTCGGACGGCTGGCTGGAGACCGCGCCCTACACAGGTTTTCCGGCCAACATCTGGATGGCCAAGCGGCTCTGACCGTTGCACGCACGGCCAGCTATCGCTACATGGGGCGCAACCCGTCTTTGCAGGAGATTCCCCATGGCCTCGTATCAATATGTCTATCACATGGAAGGCGTCTCCAAGACCTATCCGGGCGGCAAGAAGTGCTTTGAAAACATCCACCTGAACTTCCTTCCCGGCGTCAAGATCGGCGTCGTGGGCATCAACGGCTCGGGTAAGTCGACCCTGCTGAAGATCATGGCCGGCATGGATACCGACTTTAAGGGCGAGGCCTGGGCCGCCAAAGGGGCCAAAGTCGGCTACCTCGCGCAGGAACCCCACCTCGACCCCAGCCTCGACGTGAAGGGCAATGTCATGCTGGGCCTCGCCAAACAGCAAGGCATTCTTGACCGCTACAACGAACTGGCGATGAACTACACCGATGAGACGGCGGATGAGATGGCCGCCCTGCAAGACCAGATCGACGCTGGGAACCTGTGGGAACTGGAAGCCTCGGTTGGCGTCGCGATGGACGCTTTGCGCTGCCCGCCCGACGATGCCGATGTCGAATCCTTGTCCGGCGGTGAACGTCGCCGCGTCGCGCTGTGCAAGCTGCTGCTTGAAGCGCCCGACATGCTGCTTCTGGACGAACCGACCAACCACCTTGACGCCGAATCCATCGCCTGGCTGCAAAAGCATCTGATTGCCTACAAGGGCACCATCCTGATCGTCACCCATGACCGCTATTTCCTGGATGATATCACCAGCTGGATTCTGGAACTCGACCGCGGCCGCGGCATGCCTTACGAGGGCAACTATTCCGCATGGCTGGAGCAGAAGGCCAAGCGGATGATGCAGGAAGCGCGTGAGGACAAGTCCAAGCAGAAGGCGCTGGAAAAGGAACTGGAGTGGATCCGCTCCGGTGCCAAGGCCCGCCAGTCCAAGGGCAAGGCCCGTCTGGCGCGTTATAATGAGATGGCCGGGCAGACGGTGCTGGAACGCGCCTCGTCCGCCCAAATCATCATCCCGAACGGCGAACGTCTGGGGTCCAAGGTGATCGAGGTTGTCGGCCTGAAAAAGCACATGGGCGACAAACTCTTGATCGAAAACCTGTCCTTCACTGTGCCACCGGGGGCCATCGTTGGCGTCATCGGTCCGAACGGGGCGGGCAAATCGACCCTGTTCCGCATGTTGACCGGCAGCGAAGAGCCCGATGAGGGCGAGATCACCTTGGGCACCACGGTACAACTCGCCTATGTCGACCAGTCGCGCGACGCGCTGGACCCCAACAAAAACGTCTGGGAGGAAATCTCGGGCGGGTCAGAAGTGATTCAGCTGGGCGACATGCAGATGAACAGCCGCGTCTATACCGGGGCCTTCAACTTCAAAGGCACCGATCAGCAAAAGAAGGTCGGCCTGCTGTCCGGCGGGGAACGCAACCGCGTCCATATGGCCAAACTGCTGCGGTCCGGCGGTAACGTGTTGCTGTTGGACGAACCGACCAACGATCTGGACGTCGAAACCCTGCAAGCCCTTGAATCCGCAATCGAAGAATTTGCAGGCTGCGCCATCATCATCAGCCACGACCGCTTCTTCCTTGACCGGCTTTGCACCCATATGCTCGCCTTTGAAGGCGATGCGCATGTCGAATGGTTCGAAGGCAACTTTCAGGCCTATGAGGAAGATAAGGTGCGCCGTCTTGGCCCCGATGCGCTGGAACCGAAGCGGGCAAAGTACAAGCGGTTCAGCCGCTAAGCGCTCCGATCGACGGATCCCAAATAAAAACCGGCGGGCCTTGGGGATTTCTCCCTAGGCCCGCCGGGTACTCGATCACTCGTTACATCCCGTTTTGCGGGTGGGATATTGCCGCTAAATTTTCCCCACCCCCAGAAGTCAAACCTTACAATCGTCCCGTCAAAATCAGCACGATGACGATCACGACCAGCACGCCGATGCCGCCGATGCCGCCGTGACCCAACCCATAACCATATCCACCGAACCGGCCACTAAAGCCACCAAGCAGAAAAATGATCAATATGATCAGTAGGATAGTTCCAAGCGACATAGTGTAACTCCTCAGATTGGGGTTGGTTCCGTCCTATTTGTGATTTTTTGCGTCTTTCACAGCATCCTTGATGCTGCCCACCGCATTTTGCAGTTTGCCTTCGACCTGTTCGGCCGTGCCATCTGCCTGCAACTTGGCATCGCCCAGTGCCGACCCAAGCGCGGCTTTCGCCTTGCCCGCAACAACCTTGGCCGATCCCGTGATCCGGTCTTTGTCCATGATAAACCCCTTGATCCAAATGGTAGAGCGGTTGACCGCCTGCCCTGCCACGCGGCGGGATGGGTCGGTTTTTGCTCTCATTGGTAAACGCGCACCGTCACGTCCGGTTCCCGCCGCAGCGATCACCGGTGCGGGGGAACCAGTCCACGCTGTCGGGCATTATTCTGCGAACCGCAAACCAAAGGAGATCGCCATGAAAGGCATTGCCGCCTACATCCTCGGAGTCCCGATCCTTGTGATTGTCCTGCTGTACGTGACGGACATATTCTAGGACGCCCCCGATGACAGGTCAGACGGCGGGCAGGACTCGGGGCTTGCCCGCCTCGTCAATCGCGACAAAGGTGAACAGCCCTTCGGTCACCTTCTCGCGCTGATCCTGCCGGTTGCGCAAGACCCAAGCTTCAATCTGCAAACCCATGGACGTGCGCCCGACCCGGACAATCTGCACATAGATGCATAATACATCGCCCACCTTGACCGGGCGAATGAACTGCATCGCGTCGATGGCCACCGTGGCCACCCGCCCCTGCGCACGCGCCGCCGCCACAATCCCCGCCGCCATATCCATCTGCGACAGCACCCAGCCGCCGAAAATATCGCCGTTGGTGTTCACGTCACGCGGCATGGCCAATGTGCGCAGCGTCAATTCGCCGGTTGGAGTGTCGGTCATCTGATGCCTTGTCTCCTGATTGGGTGAAGAACGATCACTGTTCGGGCCCCGTCACACCTCAAACGCCGTCTTTGGCAGCCGCAGCAACAGGTTCGCATCCGGGCTGATCGCGCGCCAGACATCCCACAGGCTTTCATGGCCGACCCCCCAGAAGTTGCCGCCACCCTGCTCCATCATGTCGGAAATCACCTGAAAATGCAGATGCGCCGCCCAGCCACCGTTTTCGTGCCAATCGCCCAGATGAGCCACCACCTGCCCGGCCCGCACCTTTTGCCCGACCTGAACCAGACCCGGCAAACTGCTCCCAAGATGGCCGTACAGGGTGCAGAACCCATCATGTTTCAAGAACAGCGTATTGCCGTAATCCAAGGGATCAGCGTTGTAAGCGACCGCCAAAACCTCACCGTCCAAAGGCGCATGAACCCGCGTTCCGGCAAGCGCAAACACATCGACCCCCAGATTCACCATACGCCGCTCATCGCTCATCTGGTCCGCGAATTGGGCGGCAGTATAAACGCTGCGCTTTTCACCATATAAGCCAAGGCCATAGCGCGCGCCTTTCGCCGCGAACCAACCATCAAAAGCGTGGTCCGAAAAAGCCGGCATATTCGGCCGCTCTCCCCGCGTGGGAAGTGCGGTATGCGGGCTGGCGACAATTTCGGGCAGAAACACGGGATGGACAGTCAGGCCGCCCAACCGGTCCGCCAAGCCTTCTGCCCCCGCCACCGGATACAG
>JANNBI010000105.1:0-25724 GCA_031385345.1 Paracoccaceae bacterium
GCCAGCAGATTGGTGAAATACAGCAGATCCTTGCCGTCATATTCGCGCACCGCGATCCATTGCGGTTTCGTGACACTTAGGATTGGTTTCACCTCGGCGGCGCTGGTGAAATTTTGCGCCAGTACCGGCAGGGCCAGACCCCACAGCACAGCAGAAATCAGGGGCAGTCGGGGCATGGCAATCTCCTTTTGCAATCTTGCAGAAGTTAAGGCCTAGTGGGGCAAAACAACCCGAGCAGTCGTCGCATCATGATCCCTTCAGCCCCGATGGGGCAAGCTTTCAATATCGTCGCGGTCGTCCAATCCGGGCGCTTGCAATACGAGGCGCTTTTGCTGGCGGCGTCCTTGCGCGCGCGCGCGCCCACCTTTGCGGGCAAGTTGTATCTGGCCGAACCGCAGCGCGGTGGCCTGTGGCGGCGCAATCCGGCGGTGACAGACCCGGCCGTCCGCGCCATGTTGCAAGACCTTGGGGCCGAGTTTTTACCCTTTGAAGCCAAGCTGTTTGGCGAAAAATACCCGCATGGCAACAAGATAGAGGCGCTGGCGCATCTGCCCGACGAACCCTTCGTCTTTCTGGACACCGACACGCTGATTCTGGGCGATATCGGGGCGGTGACATTTGATTTCGCCCGACCCTCTGCGTCGATGCGGCGCGAGGGGACTTGGCCGCAGCCACAACCCTATCTGACCTATGCCCAGATCTGGGGCGCACTTTATGCCCGGTTCGGGCTGGATCTTGCCAAAACGCTGGATCTGACCCAGCCCGAGGAATACTGGCAGCGCTATATGTACTTCAACGCCGGTTGGTTCTTTGGCCAAAGTCCACGCCAGTTTGGCGCGCGCTTTGCGACCTATGCGACCTCTATCCGGGACAACCCCCTGCCCGAACTGGCGGCGCAGGAACTGTATCCCTGGCTGGACCAGATCGCCTTGCCTCTGGTGATCCAGTCTTTGGGTGGCGGGCGGCCGGGGCCGGAACTGGGCGGAATGGACGGCGAAGTAACCTGCCATTACCGTCACCTGCCGTTGCTTTATGCCCGCGAAAGCGACCTGGCGGTCGAGGTGCTGGAAGCCGTGGCCAAGGATCAGCCCCTGCGCAAAATCCTGCGCGATTATGATCCGGTCAAGCTGATGGTCTATCAAAACAAGGGCCGCAAAGCGCGCGAGCTGTTTGACCGCGCCGATCTGCCCCGGCGCGAACAGATGCTGCGCGGTCCGCTGAAAGAGGCGGGGTTGTGGCTGCGCTAAATCCGCAGCACCGGCCATAGTGAGGCGACCAGAAGCGCCGCCATCGTCCAGTTGAACACCCGTAACCGGGACGGCACTTGCAGAAAAACCCGCATCGCCTGCCCGGCCCAGGCCCACAACAGGACCGACGGAAAATTGATCAGCGCGAACAGCCCTGCCACCAAGGCCACGCGCATCCAGCCCCCGTCGGCCGCATAGGCCGCCATGGCCCCGATTGCCATCGCCCAGGCTTTGGGGTTCACCCATTGAAAGGCGGCGGCTTGCAGAAAGGTCAAGGGCTTGCCCCCGGCCCGCCCCTCGCCCGGCGCGCTGGCATGGGCCATCTTCCACGCCAGCCACAGCATATAGACCACCGCGGCACCCTTCATCGCCAGCTTGGCTTGCGGCACCGCCGCCAAAGCCGCCCCCAGTCCCAGCCCCACCAAAAGCGCCATGAAGGCATGGCCAAGGCTGATCCCCGCCATATGCGGCAGGCTGCGGCGCAGGCCAAAATTGGCACCCGACACCATCAGCATCAGATTGTTCGGCCCCGGCGTGACCGAGGTGACGAAAGCAAAGCCCAGAAGGCCAAGGAATTGATCAAGTGTCATGGCGCAATCATTGCAAAGATCCGGCCCGACAGGATTGCAAATTGTTCAAGAATCGGATAAATTTTGCAATAAATGACCAAGATTGATGCGATAAACTCCCGGATATTGCAAGTCCTGTCGGCCGAGGGTCGGCTGGCCAATCTGGATCTTGCGGACCGCGTCGGCCTATCGCCCTCGGCCTGTCTGCGCCGGGTTCAGGAATTGGAGCGCGCCGGGGTGATCAAAGGTTACCGCGCGGTTCTGGACCATGGCAAACTTGGCATCGGCTTTTTGGCCTATGTTACCGTCGGGCTGAACAGCCATACCAAAGCCGCGCAAGAAGCTTTTGAACGCGCCATTTCCCGCGCGGGTGAGGTTCGGGAATGCCACAACATCACCGGCACGGTGGAATATCTGTTGCGCGTCGAAACCGTGGATCTGGCGGCGTTCAAACACTGGCATACCGATGTGCTGGGCATCCTGCCGCAGGTCCAGTCGATCACCACCTTCGTCGTCATGGGCAGCCCCAAGGATGAACGCGCGTGACGCGCCTAGACGACGACCTGCGGCGACTTCTGACCGACGCGATGCAGGCGGAAGCGACGGCGTCCGCCCCCGGCGTGCCAACGCTGGTACAACTTTGCTTTCGTCGAAAAGGTGCGCGACTGGCCCGAGTCTGGGGGGAAGGTGCCGGTCTGGCCGCCGCCTTGCAGGACGCCGTTGCAAAAGCCGCTCCTGACCCGGCCCGCGTCACCCATATCGAGGTGACCCTTGCCCGCCCCGGCCGCCTGATGGTGCCCGCCGACCTGACCCGCGCCCGCGTCAACGATTTTCGCGGCCTGATGGGGATCGAATTGCGGGCACCCGGCCAAATTGCCCGGATCGGCCCGTTGGAAATGGTGACGCGCAATCTGGGGCCAAAGGCCGCGCTGCGGATCCTGTCGCGGCAGATCGGCTTGCCCTTGGACAAGGTCGAAGCGCGGGCTTTCCCGGCGGATCAGTTTTTGGTCGAATGGCCGGGGGGCCGGGTTCATCGGCTGTTTCGCGGCCAGAAAACCGTGCCACCCGATGCCGTGACCCGCGCATCAGTGCAAGACATGGCGCGCGGGATGGAGGATTGGTTGCTGACGCAGATCCGTCCAGATGGGTCACTGCCCTATAAATACTGGCCCTCGTCCGGCACTTATTCCGCCGCCAACAACATGATCCGGCAGTTCATGGCCTCGGCCGCCTTGGCCAATATCGCAAAGCGCCGACCGGCGACTGTCCCCGACGTGGCCCGCAATTTTACCCATAACTTTGCACAGTATTATTCTGAAGAGGCCGGTCTTGGCCTGATCCATGAAGGCGAGAAGATCAAACTTGGTGCGGTGGCGGTGGCCTTGATCGCTTGCCTGAATCTTGGTGACCCTGACTATCAGCCCCAGATCGCCGCGCTGACCCGCTTTATCCTGTCGATGCAAAACCCGGACGGCAGCTTTCGCACCTTCTTGCGCCCGGCGGATCGCAACGATTGCCAGAATTTCTATCCGGGTGAGGCCTGTCTTGCCTTGATGCGTCTGTACGAGACGACCCGCGACCCCGCCCTTCTGACCAGTGTCGAACGGGCCTTCGCCTTCTACCGCGACTGGCACCGCGACCAACCAAATCCGGCCTTCATCCCCTGGCACACCGCCGCGCTTTGCCTGTATCTGCGCCACCGCGACGCCCCGGACATGGCCGATTTCGTATTTGAAATGACCGACTGGCTGTTGCCGATCCAGCAAACCCAGAACCGCCCCGCCGACGTTCTGGGCGAATTTTTTGACCCCACCCGCCCCGAGTTTGGCCCTCCCCACGCCAGCGCCACCGGCGTCTATCTGGAGGGGTTGATAGAGGCCTGGGCTTTGGCAAACCGTCTGGGCGACCCGCGCGAAGACGTCTATCGCAACGCCATCCTGCTGGGTCTGCGGTCCCTGCGCCAACTGCAATTCCGCCACCCCTCGGACATGTATTCCATCACCAACCGCGACCGGGTTCAGGGTGGCCTTCGCACCACGACCTATGACAACACCCTGCGTCTGGACAATGTGCAGCACGGTCTGATGGCCATCCACCGCATTCTGACCCTGTGGAGCGACGCCGAGTTTCAACCGGCTACTGTCCCCAAACGGCCTTAACCGCGATCAGTGATTGTGGTGACTTTGTGTCAGGATTGTGTTAAAAATCTTTGAATTTCAATACTTGGCCCCAAGGTTTAACCCCATGTTGATTGAAGCCACAACGCAGACGGTTGAAGGCAATGTTTATATCCTGACAGGAAACGATGATCTGCATGTTGCTGCGGGCGTTGTCATTGAAAGCACCTACAGCGATCCCACAACAATGACCGGCGCGGATGCGGTGATCAGTTGGACCGGTCAGCACACAATCACCGTCGATGGCACCATCATCGGGGAAGACGAAGCCATTAATTTGATTGGCGTAAATGACGCCCAGACCGTGATTATCGGGTCCACCGGACTGTTGATTTCCGGCGGCGACGGCATGGTTACCGACGCCGACGGAATCATCCTGGACGGTATCGGCTCGTCGATCCTGAACGCTGGCACGATTGAGGCTTACGGCTCTGCTGCCTCGTTGAATGTGCGCGAAGGAGGAACAACGACGGTGACCAACACCGGCGAGATGACCGGGCGAGTGTCCGGGATCTGGCACAAATTCGGGCTGGGGACGCTGGTTGTTGTCAATTCGGGAACAATCACCTCACCGAATCACGCGATCCTGGGCAACGAATCGGCGGATCTGATCACCAACAGCGGCACGATGACCGGCATCGTCGATCTGGCCGGCGGCAATGACATGCTGGACAACCGGGGCGGCACGATTGTCGGGGCGATCCTTGGCGGGGCCGGGGATGACCTGTTCTATCTGGGCACGACGGCCGAGAACATTGACGGCGGCGCAGGCTATGACACGCTGGACCTTTCCAGCTATACCACCGGTGTTACGATTGATCTTTTGATCCCCACCGCCAACAAGGGCGCGATGGTCTTGGGTGACAGTTTCACCGGGATCGAAGCGATCCTTGGCACCACGCGGGCCGATGTGATGCACGGCGACGCGGGCGACAACCATTTTGTCGGCAATGGCGGGGCTGACAATCTGTCGGGCGGCGAGGGCGCGGATACCTTGGAAGGTGGCATCGCCAAAGACATTTTGGCGGGGGGCGCGGGGGCAGATGTCTTTGTTTTCGTGACCACTCAGGGCGGTCAAGACACGATTTCCGACTTCACTTCGGGCCTGGACATGATCCATCTTGAAGGATCGACCTTCGGTTTTGGCACAACGTCGGGCGCCGTATCGGCCAACGCCTTTGTGACCTCGGCCAGCAATGCCGCACTAGATGCCGACGACCGGTTCATTTTCCGTACCGGCGACAGCACACTTTGGTACGACAAGGACGGCTCCGGCAGGAAGGCAGCGGTTATGGTTGCCGATCTGCAAGACGGCGTCACGCTGCACGTTGCTGATCTTTGGTTGATCTGACCGCAATCCACGCCCTTCACAGGTTGCACTCCTTCCCTTAGGCTCACAACTTTCTGGGGGAGGATTCCATGACAGACAAACCACAGGGTTTCGACACGCTGGCCATTCATGCCGGCACGGCACCCGATACGGCCACCGGCGCGCGGCAGGTGCCGATTTATCAGACCACGGCCTATGTGTTTCGTGACGCCGATCACGCGGCCAAGTTGTTCAACCTGCAAGAGGTTGGCTATATCTATTCGCGACTGACCAACCCGACCGTATCGGCCCTGGCCAACCGGGTTTGCGCGTTGGAGGGGGGGGCCGGGGCGATCGCCTGCTCATCGGGTCATGCCGCGCAGATCATGGCGCTGTTTCCGCTGATGGGGCCGGGCAAGAATATCGTCGCCTCGTCGCGGCTCTATGGTGGCACGATCACCCAGTTCAGCCAGACCATCAAACGCTTTGGTTGGTCGGCGCGGTTTGTGGACACCGACGATCTGGGCGCCGTTGCCAAGGCTTGCGACCGCAACACCCGCGCGATCTTCTGCGAGACGATTGCCAATCCCGGCGGCTATGTCACCGATATTCCCGCGCTGGCCAAGATTGCCGACCGCAAGGGCGTGCCCTTGATCGTCGATAACACCACGGCCACGCCCTATCTGTGCCGCCCGATCGAGATGGGGGCGACGCTGGTGGTGCATTCGGCCACGAAATACCTGACCGGCAACGGAACGGTCACCGGTGGGGTTGTGGTGGACAGCGGCAAGTTCGACTGGTCGGCGTCCGACAAATTCCCCAGCCTGTCGCAGCCTGAACCGGCTTATCACGGCCTCGTCTTTCATCCCACCTTGGGCAACATGGCCTTCACCTTCCATTCCATCGCGGTCGGTCTGCGCGAACTGGGGATGACGATGAATCCGCAAGGCGCGCATTACACGCTGATGGGGATTGAGACCTTGGGTCTGCGGATGCAGCGGCATGTGGAAAATGCGGTCAAGGTGGCGGAGTGGTTGGAGAAGGATCCGCGAGTAGAATTCGTGACCTACGCCGGTCTGAAATCCAGCCCCTATTTCAAACGGTCCCGCAAGATCGTGCCAAAGGGGGCGGGGGCTTTGTTCACCTTTGCGATGAAGGGTGGCTATGATGCCTGCGTGAAACTGATCGACAATGTGAAACTGTTCTCTCACGTCGCCAATCTGGGGGACACGCGCAGTCTGATCATTCATTCCGCCTCGACCACGCATCGGCAGTTAGATGAAGAGCAGCAGATCAAGGCGGGGGCGGGGCCGAATGTGGTTCGGCTGTCCATCGGGATCGAAGATGTAGAGGATATCATTGCGGATCTGGATCAGGCGATGACGGCTGCTATCGGCTGATCTGGGGGCTGATCTGGGGGCCATTCAGGGTCTGTCCAGATCTGGACAAATGAGAAAGCCAAGGAAAATCAATTCCTTGGCTTTTTCTATTAACCTGATCTTAACCCAGTGTTAGAGGCTGCGTTCCGGGCCGTTTCTTATTCGGCCAGCTCGTATGTGATGGTGACCGTGGCCATCAGTCCGATCTGTCCCGAAGCCACCGGCACCGTCCCGGCAGAGGCCGCATCGGCGCGGAACATCGGCATCGGGCTGTTGTAATTCGGCGTTTCGGTGATCGACACCAGATCGCCCAAAGCCTCGCCCGCTGCCGCGACCAGCAATTCTGCGCGGGCCTTGGCGTCGGCCACGGCGGCTTTGCGCGCCTCGTCCATCACCGGGCGCGGCGTGGACAGTTCAAAGGTGATACCATTCAGCGTATTGGCCCCGTCGGTGATCGAGGCGTCCAGCAATTCGCCCAGTTTCGCCAGATCGCGCACCCGCACGTTCAGCATGTTCATCGCGGAATAGCTGGCAATCGTCGGCGTGGCACCGGTGTCATAGCCGACCCAGTTCGGGTTCAGCGACAGGTTCGAGGTTTGCAGATCCCGATCTTCCACCCCGGCGGCGGTCAGGCGGGCCAGCACGGCCGAAACCGCCGCATTGTTCGCGGTCATCGCCGCCGAAGCGGTTTCGCCGTCGGTGGTCACGCCCAGCATGATTGTGGCCATGTCAGGCGTGGCCTGAACCGTGGCTTCGCCGGTGACGGTGATGGTGCCGCCTTCGGCAAGGGACACCGTGGCCAGTGGCAAAGACAGAGCAAGTCCAAGGGACAAGGCAGCAATAGTACGCATGAAGAACCTCCAAAAGGATGCGCGGATTCAATTCCGCCCTTGTGACGCATTTGGCCGCGCAATCCTTGGACTAAATTTGGCTTTTTCTTTCTTTCGGCAAAAAACTGCTTTAGGAACAACGCCGGCGGCCAGTGAGGCTGCCGCACCCCCTTTCGCTATGTTAGACGGACGGAATGAAGCCAGCATTTGCACTAGACTTTCGCGACGGCGCCGTCGCTGTGTTGCACCGCACCGCGCGGGGCTGGATTGTGGTCGGCCAGACCTCGTTTGACAGCCCGGACATGGAAGAGGCGTTGTCTTTTCTGCGATCAACCGCGTTGGGCCTGTCTCCGGGGGGGGTGGCGACCAAGCTGATCATCCCGAACGACCAGATCAAATACCTGTCCATTCGCGCGCCCGGGCCGGATGCGGCCAAGCGCCGCCGCCAGATTGCCACAGCGCTTGAAGGGCGCACGCCCTATGCCGTGGCCGATCTGGTGTTCGATTGGTGGGGCAAGGGCGAAGAAGTGACGGTGGCCGTCATCGCCCGTGAGACGCTGGCCGAGGCCGAAGGGTTCGCCCATGCGCATCGGTTCAACCCGCTGGCCTTTGTGGCGGTGCCGGACAATGGCAGTTTTCAGGGCGAGCCGTGGTTCGGCCTGACCTCGGTCGCGGATCAGATTCTGGCGGCGGGCGAAAAAGTGGACCGCGATCAGGATCCGGTGCGGATTCTGGGGCGTGATGCGGGGCCGGACGCGGGCGCGGTTAAAGATGCGGTGCCAAGTGCCGATCCGGTGCCAAGTACCGATCCGGTGGCGGTGGTGCAAGACGCTGCGCCGTCGGCATCCCCGGACCTAACACCAACGACGGTTTCAGACCCTCTGCCCGGTCCAATTTCCGCGCCTTTGGGTGACCCGGTGTCGGCCCCGGTGGGTGGCGCAGGGTTTGAACCGCCGGTCGCCATTCCTCATCCCGCGCCCAAGACGGATCCGGTCAGCATGGATCGTCGCATCCTGCCCGATACCGCCACCCCGGCCCCGATCTGGACGCCCGAGGCTTTGGCCCCACAGCGCCAGTCCTGGGAGCCGGTAACGCCCAAAGCCGAAATCACCGCGCCGACGCCCCCGGTGGCAGAGCCCGTGCCGGAGCCCGTGCCGGAGCCTGTGGCGCGGACTGTGAAAGATGCTGCGCCAGAGCCTGTGGCCCCCGCTATCGTCCCGCACCCGGTGCCGGAAGAAGCCCCGATGGCGCTGGATGTGATGGATGGTCAGCCGGACGAGTTGACCGATGAACAGGCCGGGGATTTGGCCAAGACCGCCAATGTGTCCTTGTCGCCAGCGCCTTTGGCCGGGGTGGCGCGGGCTGGTGCGACGGACAAAGACAGTCTGGCCAATCAGGGTTTTTCGCTGCTGCGCGCCTTTACGTCGCGGCGCAAAGGCGCACCCGTCGTCGCGCCCACAGCCGAACCCATGCAGCCGGAGCCTTTGGCCGCCAAACCGACGCCAAAGACCGAACCCGGGCTTGCGGCGTTCACGGCGGCGGTGCGGGCGGCACCTGCACCCGTGGCCTTTACCACGAAGGCCGGGTCGGTCACGGATCCGGGGCTGGCGGGCGACAGCGCGCGGGGGGACCGGCGCAGCGCACCGGAATCCTCGGGGATGGCGGTGATCGGCGCGGCGCGCAATCCGGCCACTTTGGGCAAAATGACCGCGGACCGCCCGGCCATGGCGCGGCCCTTGCCGGTTCCGATGATCGCCAAGGGTGCGCCGTCCAAAGCGGCCAAGGGGCTGAAGGGCTTTGGCGCGTTTGTGACGGCCCCGAATGCCGGCGGCCCGAAAAAGCCGCGCGTGGCGACGCCGCCGCAAGCGCCGGGAACGCCGCCCTCGGCCAATCCCAGCGGGGTCAGCCCGGCGCGTCCGGGGACAAGACCCATCGGTCTGGGCGCAAAACCCTTGCCGCAAAAGGGCAAGCCGCGGTTTCTGGGGCTGGTGCTGACCGGGATCCTGCTGGTGCTTCTGGCGCTGGTCGCGGCCTGGTCGACGTTCTTTCTGGCCTTCAACACCGAAGTGGCGACGACCACCGCCGTCGCGGAACTGGCCCAACCCGCCGCCAGTGACATTCCGGCCCCCGAAGATGAAATGCTGGCCGACCTGCAAGACCCCGCCGATTTCACCGAGGCTGAGGCGGTGCCAGATGCTGCGGTGGCAGAGGCTGACGTGGTTGATCCCGCAACCGAGTTGGCGCTGACCGACGATCCTGCGGTCACCGCCCTGCCCGATCCGGTGGCGCTGGAAACCGCGCCGGACACCGGGTTGGTGTCGCAGACCGGGGCGGCCACGGTCAGCCCCGCAGGCGACGCGCAGGACGAGATCTTTTTGGCGGCCATCGACAGCCCGCCGCAACCCCCGGACCCCTCGGCGTTGGGGGCGCCCTCGGCACGCACCGATGCCCTGCCCTCTCCGGCGGTGCCGCCGCCACCGTATGGCACGGTCTATCAGTTCGACGCGGATGGCAGAATCATCCCGACGCCCGAGGGGATCGCCACTCCTGAGGGCGTTTTGCTTGTCGCGGGCAAGCCGTCTTTGGTTCCGACCTCTCGCCCTGATGCGGTGGTGGCGGCTGCTTTGGCAGCGGCGACGCCCGCATCAGCGCCAGCGATCGGGACCGGGGCTGAGACGGCGGCGGGCAATCCGTCAACCGTGCTGACCGATCCGACGGCGGCGACCAGCCCCACGGCCCCCGCCTTTGCCGATCCGGCCTTGCAGGGTCTGCGCCCGCAGCCGCGCCCGGCCAGTTTGCAGGTGCCCAGCCAGAACGGGGCCGCCGAAGACCCCACCCTTGCCCCCAATTCCGACAGCCGCTTTGCCAGCCTGCGCCCGCAGCCCCGTCCCAGCGCCATTGCCGCGCTGGCCGCCCCCACAGTGGATGGTGCGGCCATCGAAGCGGCGGTGCAAAGCGCGTCACTGATGACCCAAGGCGAGGTGTTGCCGCAAGACAGCAACCCGCTGACCGTGGCCGTGTCGCGCGTGCCTGCGGCGCGTCCCAAGGGGCTGGAGACGACAGCAGCCTCGGCGGCGATTGCGGCCTCGGCCCCGGTTGAACAGGCCGCCGCTGCCATCGCCCCCGAAGCCGATGCCGAGCCGGAACATACCGGCGCGATGCCCAGCCTGCCCACCACCGCCTCGGTTGCCAAGCAAGCCACGGTCAAGGACGCGGTCAACCTGTCAAAACTGACGCTGATCGGGATTTATGGCAGCGATGGCCGCCGCTATGCGCTGGTGCGCCAACCCAACGGGCGGCTGTTGAAGGTCAAGGTCGGGGACAAGCTGGACGGCGGCAAGGTGGCCGCCATCACCACATCCGAGCTGACCTATCAAAAGGGCGGCCGCGCCGTGACGCTGGAAATGCCGCGCACCTGACGCTGAACCGGCCCCGCCGTCAGCCGACCACGCCGCGCGCGATCTGATCCGCCTCGATCGATTCGAACAGGGCCTTGAAATTCCCCTCGCCAAAACCGTCGTCGCCCTTGCGCTGGATGAATTCAAAGAAGATCGGTCCAATCACCGTCTTACTGAAAATTTGTAGCAGAATCCGGGTTTCGCCGCCGTCCACTACCCCCTCGCCGTCGATCAGGATGCCGTGCTGTTGCAGGCGGTCCAAAGGTTCGGCATGGCCGACCACGCGGGTTTTCGACAGGTCGTAATAAGACGCGGGCGGTTTGGGCATGAAGGTCAGCCCCATCGCGGCAATCGCATCGGTGGCGGTGTAGATGTCAGATGATCCGACCGCGATATGCTGGATGCCTTCGCCGTTGTAGCGCCGCAGATATTCCACGATCTGCCCGGTTTCGCCGCGATCTTCGTTAATGGGAATCCGGATGCGGCCACAGGGCGAGGTCAGGGCACGGCTGAACAAGCCGGTGAACTTGCCCTCGATGTCAAAAAACCGGATCTGGTGGAAATTGAACAGGCCCTGATAGAACTGGAACCACTTGTCCATATTGCCGCGATGGACGTTGTGGGTCAGGTGATCCAGATAATAAAACCCGACGCCCGGCGGTTTGGGCGTGCCGGTCCAGACGAATTCGGCGTCATAGGGATTGGTCGCGCCGTAAGCATCGGTGAAATACAACAGCGACCCGCCGATGCCGATGATCGCGGGCAGGTCCAGCGCCTTGCCGGGGCCGTCATAGGGTGTGGCGCCTTTGGACAGGGCATGGGCAAAGGCCGCCGCCGCATCGGCCACCCGCCAGCACATCGACGGCGCGCAGGGGCCATGTTCGGCCACAAAGGCGCGGGCATGGCTGCCGGGTTCGTCGTTCAGAACATAGGTGATGTCGCCTTGCTGCCACAGCTCTATCGCTTTGGTCCGGTGCTGTGCCACCTGCGCATAGCCCATACGCCGGAAGGTTTCGCGCAGCTTTTCCGGTTCGGGATGGGCGAATTCGACAAATTCAAAGCCATCGGTCCCGGCGGGATTGTCCGCCGAAATCACTGTGCGCGGCGCAGAATGCGGAAAAGGGCCCATGGGATGCTCCTTAAACAGGCGATATGAAATAATACCGCGGAAATGGCTGGGATTTCACGCAATCTTCATTGGCTTTGGACCAAGTATCGCGACATAACCGCATCCAATCCAGTATTCGCGCGAGAAACCCGCATGTTAGACGCCACCGATTCGCGGCTTTTGGCCGAGGTGCAGAAAAACGCCATGTTGACCGCGCAGGAACTGGGCGAGGTGTTGAACCTGTCGGCCAGTCAGGCGGCGCGGCGGCGTCAGCGGCTGGAGGCGGAGGGGTTCATCACCAGCTACGGCGCGCGGCTTGCGCCTGACAAGGTGGGGCTGACGGTGCAGGCCTTTATTCAGGTGCAGATGGCCAGCCATGCCCCCGATGCCGCCCGCGCCTTTGGCCAGCTTCTGTCCGCCATGCCCGAGGTGATCAGCGCCTGGACGCTGACCGGGGGCACGGATTACCTGCTGCGCATCTGGTGCGCCGATCTGCCGGCGCTGAACCAGTTGATCCATGGCCGGTTGCTGGCCCACCCGTCCGTCGCGCGGGTGCAAAGCCAGATCGTCATGGATCAGATGAAATGTGACACTCCCTTGCCGACCTGATCCGTTCTGCCCCGATTTGCCGTGAAAGCCGTCTGATGGAAAATATCCTTTACGAAGCCCTGATCTACCTTGGTGCCGCCGTGCTGATTGTGCCTTTGGCGGTGCGGGCCGGGTTGGGGTCAGTGCTGGGTTATCTGGCGGCGGGGGTGTTGATGGGGCCGGTTCTGGGCCTTGTCGGGGCGGATACCGCCGATTTGCAGCATGTGGCGGAATTTGGCGTGGTGATCATGCTGTTCCTTATCGGGCTGGAGTTGGAGCCGAGGGCGCTGTGGGGGATGCGGCACCGGTTGCTGGGTCTGGGCGGGTTGCAGGTGGTGGGCACGACGCTGCTGATCATGGCGGTGCTGATGGGCTTTGGCGTCAGTTTTGGTGTGGCGTTGATTGCGGGGATGATCGGGTCGCTGTCGTCAACCGCCATCGTGTTGCAAACGCTGACAGAAAAGAACCTGATGCGCACGACCGGGGGGCGGTCAACCTTTCTGGTGCTGCTGATGCAGGATATCGCGGTGGTGCCGATGCTGGCGATCATCCCGCTGCTGACGCTTGGCGCGATCGTGGGGCCGACGGCGGAGACGTTTGGCATCGTCAATCCGCAGGACGCCACGGTGACCGAAGGCGCTGCCGAGCCGATAATCACCCTGATCCAGACCCTGCCCGGCTGGGCCGCGACTCTGCTGACGCTGGCCATCGTCGGCGCGATCATTCTGGGCGGCCATTTCCTTAGCCGCCCGGTATTCCGCTTTGTCCATGCGGCGCGGCTGCCGGAAATGTCGACCTTTATCGCGCTGCTGCTGGTGCTGGGGGCGGCGTTCCTGATGACCATCGTGGGTCTGTCCCCCGCGCTTGGCACCTTTGTCGCGGGCGTGGTTCTGGCCGGATCGGAGTTCAGGCATCAGTTGGAGGCGGAGCTGAAACCCTTCAAGGGGCTGCTTCTGGGGCTGTTTTTCATCACCGTCGGTATGGGCGTCAATCTGGCCATCCTTGCGCGTGAGCCTTTGTTGGTGCTGGGGCTGACGCTGGGACTGATCGGGATTAAGGTTCTGGTGCTGGTCGCGCTTAGCTTTTTGTTCCGCATCAAGGGGCGCGACCGCTGGCTTTTCGCCTTTGCCTTGGCGCAAGGCGGAGAGTTCGGGTTTCTGCTGATCTCTTTCGCGCGCACCTCGGGCGCTTTGCCGGTCGGGGCGGGGCAGATGGCGCTGCTGGTGATCAGTCTGTCGATGCTGTTGGCCCCGCTGATGTTCATGGCTTATGAGCGGACGGCGGCGCGGATGGGGGCGGCCCGCGCGCAGGCCATGCCGGATGAGATCAACGAAAAAGGCCAGATCATCATCGCCGGTGTTGGTCGGTTCGGGCAGGTTGTGCATCGGCTGGTGCGGTCCACCGGGCGGCGGGCGGTGGTGCTGGACAATGATCTTGCGATCATTGAACGGCTGCGGCTGTTCGGCGTCAAAGGGTTCTACGGCGACCCGTCGCGCCCCGAACTGCTGCAATCCGCCGGGTTGATGGAGGCGGAGGTGCTGGTGGTCGCGGTCAATGACCCCAAAATTTCGACCCAGATCGTGCGCTATGTCCGCACCGTGCGCCCCGATATTCACATCGTGGCCCGCGCACGCGACCGGGTGCATGTGTACGAGCTGTATCAGGCCGGCGCCAATGACACTGTGCGCGAAACCTTTGACAGTGCGGTCCGGGCTGGGCGCTATGTGTTGGAAAACATTGGATATTCGGAATATGAGGCGTCGAAGTTGAGCCAGACTTTCTGGCGCATGGACCGACAGGCGATGCGCGGTCTGGCCGAGGTCTGGGTGCCCGGACAGCCGGTTGAACAGAACGAAGCCTATGTCCAGCGGTCCAAGGAGCTGGAAAAAGAGATGGAGGCGGCGATCATGGGCGAAATCTATGAGGTGCGCCCGCTGGACGTGATCGCAGAGATGACCGTGGTGGAAGATCAGCCTTTGGACGGGCCAGAGGACACGCCAGCTTCGGCAAAGGTGACCATGCCGGAATGACAGGCGACGGCGGCCTTCAGGATGCCGATGGCCAGCGCCGCGCCGGAGCCTTCGCCAAGACGCAGGCCCAGTGACAACAAAGGCTCTTTGCCCAAACGCGCCAAAAGCCGGCCATGCGCACCTTCGGCAGACAAATGGCCCGCGACGGCGTGATCCAGCGCGGCCGGATTGGATTCGAGCAAGACCGCTGCGGCAGCGCAAGCGATAAACCCATCCAGAATCAAGGGGATGCGCAGGCTGCGCGCCCGCGCCATGGCACCGGCCATCGCTGCAATCTCGCGCCCGCCCAGACGTTGCAGGATCTGCAACGGGTCGGCGGGGGTGTGGCGGGCGACGCCCTTGGTCACGGCGGCGGCCTTGCGCGCCAGACCGGCATCATCGACGCCCGTGCCACGCCCGACCCAATCGGCCGCCGCGCCGCCGTACAGCGCGCAGGCGATGGCAGCGGCAACCGTGGTGTTGCCGATGCCCATTTCGCCCACCACCAGCAGATCAGCCTTGGGATCGACGGCGTGCCAACCCGTGCCAAAGGCGGCGGCGGTTTCAGCCTCGGTCATGGCAGCGGTTTCGGTAAGATCGCCGGTCGGGCGGTCCAGATCCAGCGCGTGAACCTGCATCTGCGCGCCGTGCAGCCGGGCCAATTGATTGATCGCCGCACCACCGTGCTGGAAATTGCCCACCATCTGCGCCGTCACTTCGGCCGGGAAAGCCGAAATGCCCTGCGCCGTGACGCCGTGATTGCCCGCAAAGATCAGGACCTGAGGCGCGGTTATGGCGGGCTTGTCGGTGCCCTGCCAGCCGCCCAGCCAGATCGCCAGATCCTCCAGCCGGGCCAGGGCGCCGGGGGGTTTGGTCAACTGGCCATTGCGCGCGGCGGCGGCGGTCAGGGCGGCGGCATCGGGCGCGGGCAGATCCTGCAAGGCGGCGCGGATGTCGGACAGGGTGGCAAAGGTCATCGGCAAGATCCCGCTGTGGCGTGAAGGTGCAGCGGGCATAGCAAGTCGCATCCGACCGCGCCAGAGTGTGAGCGACCTTTTGCAGCGCTGCGCGACTGCGGGGACGGGCGGGACCGCAGGGAAATGCCAAAGGGCGACCGTTTCGGGCCGCCCTTTGAAGAAACTTCAGGAAAGATCAGGCGGCGCGGCTAAGAAGCACGTCATCGACGGTTTTCTGCGCCCCGGCCTCGTCCACGCCGGACACAGCAGCGACTTCGCGGGTCAGACGTTCCAGCGCGGCTTCGTACAACTGACGCTCGGAATAGCTTTGCTCACGCTGGTCATCGTTGCGGTGCAGGTCGCGAACGACCTCGGCAATGGCCATCAGGTCGCCAGAGTTGATCTTTTGTTCATATTCCTGCGCACGGCGCGACCACATGGCGCGCTTGACGCGGGCCTTGCCCTTCAGCGTGTCCAAAGCCTTGGTCACCACATCGGGTGACGACAGGCTGCGCATGCCGATGTCAGTGGCCTTATGGGTCGGAACCCGCAGGGTCATCTTGTCTTTTTCAAACGAGATCACGAACAATTCCAGATGGATACCCGCAATTTCCTGTTCTTCGATCGAAACGATCTTGCCCACGCCATGCGCCGGATAAACGACGAAATCATTGGGATGGAAATCGGGCTTCTTCGATTTGGTCATAAGGTCTTCCTTGGTGGCGAGCGCCATTTTCGACACAAAGGCCCACCCCCGGCCAAAGGCCGAAAGCAGGGAACAGAATGCCGTAAAATAAGAAGGCTCAGGATCGCGGCGCTGAGTCTGGCGGGGTTTGTTACAGGTCCATGACGATTCTATATCACAGAATCGGTCTGATTCCAACAGCCGCGACCAAGACTTAGGGTCAAAGCCGCGCCATTTCGCCTGATATTAGGGCAACGCTGAGTTGCCAAAAACGCATAAGTCGCGGTCAGCCGCCTTCGCCCGGGGCTTCCGAGAAGTACTTTTCGCGCTTTCCGGTTTCGCCGTCACGTTCGGCGGCATCCGGCATCGCGTCTTTTTTGGTGACGATCACCGGCCATTTGATCGCATAAATGCGGTTGAATTCCACCCATTCGGCCATATTCGGTTCGGTGTCGGGGCGAATGGCATCGGCGGGGCATTCCGGTTCGCAGACGCCGCAGTCGATGCATTCGTCGGGATGGATGACCAGCATGTTTTCACCCTCGTAGAAGCAATCCACGGGGCAGACCTCGACGCAGTCGGTGTATTTACAGGAAATGCAGTTGTCGATCACGACATAGGTCATAGCGCGCTCATCATCTTGGGTGGTGGTGGGGACTTAGCCCGAGGACACGGATCATTCAAGCGGCGCTGCGGGGCTGGGGCCATGATCGGGACCAGAATGTGCCAGATCAACATAAAGTGTCTGGGCTGTGGTCGCGGGGCCACGGCGTTCGGACAAAGACGCGATGCGGATGACGCGGATGCGGTCGTCCTGCGGGAAGGTCAGCACATCACCCACGCCCACGCCATGACCCGGTTTGACGCAGCGCTGCGAGTTGATGCGCAGATGCCCTTCTTCGACCATCTCGGCAGCAAGGTCGCGCGTTTTGAAGAACCGGGCGCAGAACAGCCATTTGTCCAGCCGAAGTTTCGGCTGGACCAAAGGATTAGGCTTGCCCGCAGGCCCTGCCAATCAAACCTTGCCCTTCAAGGCCATCAGCGCGGCAAAGGGGTTGTCGGGGTCGATCGGTTTTTCCACGCGGGGGGGGCGGGCTTCGAACGTGTAGGACTGCTTGGGCCGTTCCCGCTCACGGTTCTTGTCAAAGGGCTTGCCGCCCTTTGGACCGTGATCGCGCCGACGCTCGCCTTCGGGTTTTGCGCCTTCGGTCTTGGTGCCATCTACGGTCACGCCTTCAGGTTTCGCGCCGTCGGCCTTGGCCGGGCGGCGGTCCTTGGAGCGGTCGCGCTTGTCGCCTTCGGGGCGCGGGCCACGGGCGGGACGGTCGCCCTGCGGACGCGCGATGGCAGCCTCGCCTTCCTTGCGTTCAGGGCGTTCCGGGCGGGCGGGCCGTTCGGGGCGCACGAATCGCGGCTTTGGCGCCCAGGTGAAGGTATAGAACACTTCCATCTCGGGCGGGGCGGCCTGAACCTCGGGGTCCAGCACGGGTTCCGGCTCTGGCGGGGGGGCCAGGACCGAAACCTCTTCGGGAATCGGCAGGATGGGCGCGTTGGGATCGACCACGACCGGCACCGGAACCGGGGCCGTCTTGATCTTGATCCGTTCGGCCTTTTCGCCCTTGTAGCCCAAACCGCCCATCAGATCGGTGAACTGTTCCAGCGTCATGCCGGTGATCGACAGCATGTCAGGCGTTGCCTCGAACCCGGCGCGGCTGTCTTTTTGCCGCAGGATATCGGCCAGACGTTCCAGCATGTCGATGCGGATTGCGCGGTGGCCGGCCGGATGATAGCCCGCCAAAGTATAGTGCATTTTCGGCACTTCAGCGATGTTGGGGATGGTCACCAGACCCGGAGGCGGGCTTTCGGGAAATTCCTGCAGCCCGTTCCACAGCGACCACAGCACCAGCCGCAGACGGGTTGGCGCGGGTTTCAGCAGGGCGGGCAGGAACACCGTGTACTGACCAAAGCGGATGCCATGCTTGCGCAGCGCGCCACGGGCTTCCTGATCCAGTTCCTTGACCTCGGCGGCGACGGCATCGCGCGAGATGACACCCATGGCTTCGGACATGCGGAAGGCAAAGCCCTTGGCCAGACCCAGCAAAGCCTCGTCCCGGCCCATGGCCAGCAAGGGTTCAAACTGGGCGGCGACCTTGCGGTCAATGAAATGCTGAAGGCGACGGCGGACCTTTTCGGCCACCTCTTCCCCGGCATCTTCATCAACAAACGCCTCGACCGTCGGACGGGTCGGCTCGGCCCCTTTGACCAGCTTTCCCACCGCATGGGTGCCCCACATCAGGCCGCCCTGTTCGGTGAAATCCATCTCTGTATCGGGGGCGTTGTAGAACCGATCCGCCCGCAGATGGAATTCCGGTTTCAGCGCCTGATAGGCCGCCTGCTGCAAGGTCCGCGCCTCGTCACCGGATGCAGACGCATCCTGCCGGAACCGGAATCCTTCAAGACGGCCAACAAATTCGCCCTCTACCGTCACTTCGCCTTTGTCATTCACCTCGGCCACGAGGGTCTCCTTCTGCTTCAACCGCCGCATCAAAACGCTTGTGCGGCGGTCAACAAATCTTTGTGTCAAAGCCAGATGCAACGCATCCGACAGGCGGTCTTCTACCGCGCGCGTCTCGTCTTTCCAATGGCTTTCGTCTTCGACCCAGCCTTTGCGTTGCGCAACATAGGTCCAGGTGCGGATATAGGCCAAGCGTTTGGACAAGGTATCTATGTCACCGACCGGTTTATCAATGCGGTCGACAGCTTTTTTCAGCCAGTCCGACGGCACTTTTCCGCCGCCCAGACCCCGCCCGCACAGAAAGTCAAAAATCCGCGCCAGCAATGACACATGTTCGGTTTCCGACGCGCCGCGAAAATCGGGGATGCGGCACACGTCCCACAACAGTTGCACCCGTTTGGGGCTGATCAGGCGGTCGATCACCTCTGGCAGGTCCTTCAGCGCCTTCAATGCCAGAACGTCATCGGCATCGCGCGCGCGGGTCAGCCAGTCGTTGTCGGTCGGGGCTTCCAGACTGCGGATCAGCCGGTCAACACTGCCAAACTCAAGCGCGTGGTTGCGCCAGTGGAGTTTTCGGATCGGCTGGAACTGGTGGGTTTCAATGGCCTCGATCACCTCGGGGTCAAAGGGGCGGGCTTCGCCGGTGACCCCGAAGGAGCCGTTTTCCAGATAGCGCCCGGCGCGGCCCGCGATCTGGGCCAGCTCTTGCGCATACAAGGTGCGCATCCGGCGGCCGTCAAATTTGGCGGTGGCGGAAAAGGCGACGTGTTTGATGTCAAGATTAAGCCCCATGCCGATGGCATCGGTGGCGACAAGGTAGTCGACATCACCGTTCTGATACAAAGCGACTTGCGCGTTGCGGGTCCGGGGCGACAGCGCCCCCATGACCACGGCACACCCCCCCTTCTGGCGTTTGATCAGTTCGGCAATGGCATAGACATTTTCAACCGAAAACCCGACGATGGCGGTGCGTGGTGGCATCCGGCTTATCTTTTTCGAACCTGTATAGGTCAGTTGCGAAAAACGTTCCCGCTTTAGAAAGGTCACGCCGGGCACCAGATTGGCGATGATCTGCCGCATGGTTTCCGCGCCCATGAACAGGGTTTCATGCAGGCCGCGCGCCCGCAACAGCCGGTCGGTAAAGACATGGCCGCGTTCGGGATCGGCGCAAAGCTGGATCTCGTCTATCGCGACGAAATCGGCACCGATTTCCAGCGGCATCGCCTCGACCGTGCAGACCCAATAGGCGGTGCGGTCGGGCACGATCCGCTCTTCCCCCGTCACCAGCGCCACCACCGAGGGGCCGCGCTGCGCCACGATGCGGTCGTAAACCTCACGCGCAAGAAGGCGCAGCGGCAGCCCGATAACCCCGGTGCGATGCGCCAGCATCCGGTCGATCGCGAAATGGGTTTTGCCGGTATTGGTCGGCCCAAGGACCGCCGTGACCCTGGGGGTCATATCCATCATGCCGCCTTAAAGATCCTGACCCGCCAGATCGGCTTCCAGCCGCTTGATCGAGGCATTTACCTCAGCCAGATGCGGATTGACAGTCTGGGCGGCGCGGTAGGCTTCCAGCGCCTTTTCCGGTCGGCCGATCTGTTCGAAGATCATCGCTAGACCGGACAGCGCACCAAAATGCCGTGGGTTCAGGTCCAGCGCGCGGGCGATATCCGCAACCGAGGGGCCAAGATCGCCGGTCTGGTAATAGGCGGTGGCGCGCGCGTTATAGCCTTCGGCAAAATCCGGGGCGTGGTCGATCAGGGCGGTGAAATGTTCGACCGCCGCGCCAAAATCCCCCATGGCCATGGCATCGCGGCCCCGTTCCAGCAACAGATCCATCGCCGCCGATCCGGATTTCGACCATTCGATCCAGATCTCTTCGGTGATGCGCTGCGCCTCGTCCTCTGACGCCTCTGACAGGCGCGCAAACAGGCCATCCAGCGCGGCCTGATCGGCAAAAGCCGGCCCAATGGCGCAATAAAGCGCCAGAAATGCCGCAACGACACGATTGAGTAATGTACGGCGCGCTTTCATAAGGCCAAGGTAGCGGAAAGCTGGCGAATATCCAGTGGTCCGGGGTTCAAACTCAGTTGATCGGAAAAAGAGATGAGCGATGTTCTGTCCAAGGCCGTGACCGCCCTGTCGGTGAAACTGGCCGATGGTTTTGAAGCGGTGGCGAAATTCGTGCTGACCGACGAAGGCACGATCATGGTGGATGCCACCGGCGTGCATCTGGGCGATGACGCGGCCGATGTCACCCTGACCGCCAGCGCCGAGAATTTTCAGGCGATGTTTGACGGCGATCTGTCGCCCACCGTGGCCTTTATGACCGGCAAGCTGAAGGTCGATGGCAGCATGGGGCTGGCGATGAAGCTGGCGGCAGCACTGGCGTGACCGCGCCGTTTTTCCACGATGTGGCCGAAGGGCCAGACAGCGCCCACGCGGTCTGGCTGACCACATCGGACGGGGCAAAGCTGCGCGCCGGGATCTGGCCCGCGCCGCAGGATGCCAAGGGCACGGTGTTTCTTCTGCCCGGCCGCACCGAATACATTGAAAAATATGGCCGCGCCGCCGCCGATCTGGCGCTGCGCGGTTACGGTATGGTGTCGATCGACTGGCGCGGTCAGGGCCTGTCGGCCCGCGCCCTGCCCGACCCGATGGCGGGCCATGTCGGGGATTTTGCCGAATATCAACTGGACCTCGCGGCACTGATAGCCATGGCCGGCACGATGGATATGCCCCGGCCCTGGCATCTGCTGGCGCATTCGATGGGGGGCTGCATCGCGCTGCGCCATCTGATGACCGCGCATCCGTTCCAGACCGCCGCCTTTTCGGCCCCGATGTGGGGCATCCTGATGGCCGCCTGGATGCGGCCCTTTGCGGTGGCACTGTCCACCGCCTCGCGTTGGTTCAGCTTTGACGACCGCTATGCGCCCGGCACCAAACCGCGCACCTATGTGCTGGAACAGGGCTTTGCCGGCAACACCCTGACCAGCGATCCGCAGATGTGGGACTATATGCACCGTCAGGCGCTTGCGCATCCCGATCTGACGCTGGGCGGCCCGTCTTTGGGCTGGCTGAAGGCGGCGCTGTCTGAATGTCAGGATCTGGCGCAGATGCCCTCACCCGATCTGCCGGTGATCACGGCTTTGGGCACGGCGGAAAAGATCGTCGATATTGGGCCCATTCATGCCCGCATGGCGGCATGGCCCAGGGGCAAATTGAGCCTTTACAGCGGTGCCGAACATGAGGTGCTGATGGAACGCCCGGCCACCCGCACAAGGTTCTTTGATCAGGCCGCCGACTTGTTTGCTGCCAAACGCTGACCGGCCCCAAATGCTTTTACTTGCGCCTTCAATAGGCGGCCAATTCTGGCACAGAATTGCCGCTTGGCCCAACTATCCCCACGCAGCGCCGGGTGGTGCTATCCGGCAAAAGTTCTCACTGGTCTTTTCTCGCCTTGCCCCGGGGTCAATCGACCCGGACAGCCCGCCCTACAGCTTGATCTGCGCAAACCCGTCGCGCAGCGCCCCTGACCATGCCTCGGACATGGCGCGGAAGGACGGATCGCCCGCCTCGATCCGTCGCCGGCGGGTCACGCGCAGCGCGTCTTTTTCGATGATGCACATGTCCAGCGGCATTCCCACCGACAGGTTCGACCGCAGCGTCGAATCCATCGACAGCAGCACGGCCTTTTCGGCATCGGCCAGCGTCGTGGCCGGTTTCACCACCCGGTCAAGGATCGGCTTGCCGTATTTATGCTCGCCAATTTGCAGGAACGGCGTGTCCTCGGTCGCTTCGATGAAATTTCCCTCGGGATAGATCAGGAACAGCCGCATCGCCCCGCCTTTTCGCTGCGCCGCCACGATCATGCTGGCCGAAGGCGCCTGCGCGACCGAGGACATCTTTTCCTGCACCTCGGCGCGCACCGCCGCCAGCGTATTGCCGATGATCACCGCCACTTTCAACATCGTCGGCGCCAGCAGGATCGAGGTTTCGGCTGTCGCTTCGGGGTCGTCATTGGCCTCGCGCAGGCGGGCGATCGTGGTCTGGGTGATCGACAGGGAGCCTGCGGTCATGATGGTGATCACCCGCTCGCCTGCCACCTCAAAAAAGAACATTTTCCGGTAGATGGCGATGTTGTCGAGGCCCGCATTGGTGCGGGTGTCCGACAGGCAGACCATGCCTTCGTTCAGCAGCAATCCCACGCAATAGGTCATCCGTCGCCCCCAGATCCAATGATCGGCGCGACCCTATTGGGCCTGCGCCTGAACCGCAACCGTCACCGACAGGGTTTCTTCGCCGGTGCCACGGGTTGTGCCGCGGATCGGGGCGGCTTCCTTGGCGTCCAGACCGGAGCCCAACCGCAGATAGCGCGCATCGGGGCAGCATTCATTGGCCGGGTCAAAACCGATCCAGCCGATGCCTTGGATGAACACCTCGGCCCAGGCATGGGCGGCTTCCTGCGCGGCACCGGTTGCCGCACCGTCCGCCCCGCTGGACAGATAACCCGAGACATAGCGCGCCGGCAGGCCCCGGTGCCGCGCCAAGGCAACCATGACCTGCGCGTGGTCCTGACAGACCCCTTCGCCCAGCGCCAAAGCGGCAGCGGCGGTGGTCGCACTTTGCGTCACGCCGGGACGGTAGGCGATGGCGGCGGTGACCGCGCTGGACAGACCGTGACCCAGCGCCAGCGGGTCAGTTTCATCGACCGAATTTGCCAGGGCGCGCAGGGCGTCATCGGTGCGCGTCGCGTCGGTGGCGCGCAAATACGCCTCGGGCGGGACGGTTTCGCGGTGACCGCGCAGGATGCCGGACAGATCGGTGGTTTCCACCACGCCCTGCACCATCACCTCGATCTCGCCCACCGGGCCGGGCACGGTCCAGCCGGTCACCCAATCGCCCGCGCCGTCGCGAAACTCTCCTCCGATGCGGCCGCCAGAGACGGCGATCTGCCAGGAAATCACCTTTTGCCCGTCAAAGCGCGAGGGCGTCAGTCGGTGGCTTTGCACCACGGCGCGGGCGGGGGTGTTGTAGACGTAGCGCGTCATATGCTGGATCGTCAGGATCATAGCGCCATATCCCCCGAAAGATAACTGTCATGGATCACCATGCCCAGACCCGCCGCCTGTCGCACGAAGCGGGTCAGAAATTCGTGCAGACCCTCTTCAAAGATCTGGTCGGTGCTTTGACATTCCAACTCGGTCAGCAGATTGCGCACAGCGGTCTGGGCCGGGGTTTCGTGGTCATACAGCTTGGCCAACCGGCCCAGATGATTGGCCATGCCGGCAACGCAGGTGATCAGCGCGCGCGGGCATTGCGGGTTCAGGATCAGGAAATCCGCGATCTTGGTGGCAGTCACATCGCCGCCATAGGCCCAGCGAAAGGCCCGGTGACTGCCCAGCGCGCGCAGCAGCATCATCCACTGGTCATTGTCCAGACCCGAGCCGACAAAATCGGCGCGCGGCAGCAGGACATAGTATTTCACATCCATCAGGCGGGCGGTGCTGTCGCCGCGTTCCAGATAATAGCCGATGTTCAGAAAGTTATAGCCCGCATCGCGCAGCAGCGTCGCATCGATCGCGCCGCGCACCATGGCGGTCTGTTTCATCACCCAATCGGTCAGCCGCGACAATTCCTGCCGGTCTTTCGAGGTTTCAATCCGGCGCAGCTCTTGAAAGGCGGTGTTCAGGGCGTCCCAGACCTGCGTGGTCAGGGCGGTGCGCACGATGCGCCCGCTTTCGCGCGCCGAGGTGATGCAGGACGCCACCGAATTGGGATTGTCGCGGTCGAAAAACAGATAGGATTCAATGGTTTTCTGGTCGGCCTCGCCATATTTCAGCGCATAGCCGCTGGCATTGCCCGAGGCGCGCAACAGGCTGTCCCAGTCGTTGCGGTAGCCCAAAGCTGACGGCAGCAGCGCGATGCGCGCCCCCACTTCCAGCAGACGGGCGGCGGTTTCGGCGCGCTCCATATAGCGGGCGATCCAGTACAGATTGGCTGCGGTTCTTGAAAGCATGTCCCTACTCCGCCAGAACCCAGGTGTCTTTGACGCCCCCGCCCTGCGACGAGTTCACCACCAAAGAGCCATCTTTCAGCGCCACCCGCGTCATGCCGCCGGGGACCAGTTCGATCCGCTCGCCCACCAGACAATAGGGCCGCAGATCGACATGGCGCGGGGCCACGCCTTCGGCCACGAATGTCGGCGTGGTGGACAGCGCCAAGGTTGGCTGGGCAATATAGTTGGACGGGTTGGCGCGGACGCGCAGACGAAATTCCTCGACCTCGGCCTTGGTGGATTTGGGGCCGACCAACATGCCGTACCCGCCCGAGCCATGCACCTCTTTGACCACCAGTTCAGCCATATGTTCATCGACATATTTGTGGTCGTCCAATTCGGCACATTTCCAGGTTGGGACGTTTTCCAAGATCGGCTCTTCACCCAGATAAAACCGGATCATTTCCGGCACATAGGTATAGACCGCCTTGTCATCGGCTACCCCGGCCCCCGGCGCGGAACAGATCGTCACCCCGCCCGAACGGTAGACATCCATCAGGCCCGGTATGCCCAGCATCGAATCGGGGCGAAAGCACAAGGGGTCGATATAGGCGTCATCGATCCGGCGATAAATCACATCGACGCGCTTTGGCCCTTGGGTCGTGCGCATGTAGACAAAGGCACCGTCCACGAACAGATCCTGACCTTCGACCAATTCCACCCCCATCAGATCGGCCAGAAAGCTGTGCTCGTAATAGGCGGAATTGAAATGGCCGGGCGTCAGGATCACCACGGTGGGATCGCGGTCGCATTTTGCCGGGGCGACGCTGGCAAAGGTCCGGCGCAACAGGTCTGGATAGCCATCCACCGGCTGAATCCGGTTTTCGCGGAAGAGATCCGGGAACATCCGCATCATCATCTCGCGCGATTCCAGCATATAGGACACGCCGGACGGG
>JANNBI010000135.1:0-9327 GCA_031385345.1 Paracoccaceae bacterium
TCGCCCCAGTCTATCCCCAGATCGAGCGAGCCGGTGCAGACCACGGCGCGCAGGGCGCCTGCGACCATTGCGGCCTCGACACGCTCGCGCTGTTCGCGGGAGAGGGAGCCGTGATGGATGCCGATGGGCAGGCTCTCGTCATTGGCGAGCCAGAGGTTGTGAAAGAAGATCTCGGCCTGAGCGCGGGTATTGTGGAAGATCAGGGTGATCTTGTGGCGTTTGATTTCGGCAAGGATCGCGGGGATGGCGTATTTGCCGCCGCCACCCGACCACGGTGGGGGTTCGCGGGTGACGAGCATCGAGATGTCGGGATCGGGGCCGGGATCGGCCAGATGGATCTGGGTGCGCGCGCTCAGATAGGCGGCAAGGGCGGGCGGATCTTCGACTGTGGCCGACAGGCCGATGCGGCGCAGGCCGGGGGCCAGACTGCCCAACCGGGCCAGTTGCAACATCAACTGATCGCCGCGCTTGCTTTCGGCCAGGGCATGCAATTCGTCAATGATAACGCGCTGCAATCCGGCAAAGATGCGCGGGGCATCCTCGTAAGACAGCAGCAAGGCCAGCGATTCCGGCGTGGTCAGCAGGATATGCGGCGGGTCGGCGCGCTGGCGGCGGCGCTGGGTATAGGTGGTGTCGCCGGTGCGGTCTTCGACCCGGATAAGCAGGCCTGCCCCTTCGATCGGGCTGCGCAGATTGCGCCGGATGTCGGCGGTCAAAGCCTTCAGCGGCGAAATGTACAAAGTGTGCAGACCGGGGGGCGGGGTGGCCCCCAACTCTGCCAACGTGGGCAGAAACCCCGCCAGCGTCTTGCCGCCCCCGGTTGGCGCGATCAGCAGGGTTGACGGCTGATCCGCCCGCGCCAGCATCGCCAGTTGGTGGGGGTGTAAGCTCCAGCCCCGATTGGCGAAATAGATGGCAAGGGGGGTGGGCAGGGCGATCATGCCGACAAGATAGGCGGGGACGATGCGAAGGGAAAGGGCGCACGCCCGCCGGGGCACCCCCTTGGGGCACGCCGACACCCCCGAACCGGGAGCAAGCACCTCAGCCCTCGCGCTCCCTTGCGCCTTCATCTTGATCCAAATATTCCCCCCCGGAGGGGCATGTCGGCCAAGGGTGCCCGCATTCGCCGATTGCGCGGGACTCTACGCCTGCGGCGGGGGCACATGCCCAAACTGCGCCAAGCGGTCCCCCGAGGGTCACGCCAGCGTGGCCACCAAAGCTGCAAGTTGGTCGATGGCCGTGCCCCAGCCATCCTGAAATCCCATCTCGTCGTGCTTGGCGCTGTCAGCTGCGGTCTTGTGCTGCACGCGGCAGGCATAGCGCGTGGCCTGACCCTCCGCCGCGAAAGTGATGGTTGCGGTCACGGCCAGCCAAGGTTCTGTCGGTCGCCAGCCTTCGGCCAGACAGGTGGTCCAGACCAGACGTTTTTCGGGGACAACCTCCAGAAAGCAGGCTTCAACATGGGGATCGAAGGCGGCGCCGGGTTCGGCTCCGGGCTGGCGCATCCGGGTTTCAAAGCCGCCGCCGGGGCGTATATCCAGCTTGACCACCTGGCATTCGATGGGGCTGGGGATCCACCATTTCGCCAGATGTTGCGGATCGCTCCACGCCGCCCAGACCCGGGCGGGCGGCGCGGTGATCAAGCGCGAGATGGTAAGGTCGTTGGGTGCGTCGGTCATCGGTCATCGTCCTGAGTTTTCATGATCTGATCTGGGGGGGGCTGCCTGCCCGCCCGTTCGCGCGGGAATGACTGAAGTGTAATCCACACGACCGAGGTGCTGCAATCGGTCGCGGTGTTGCGCGCGCCATGCTGGTCGCTTTCGGGATGGACGGGGGCGGGGCGGACAGCTAGGGCTTGCCCCATGCGGATACTCTTTCTGGGCGATGTCATGGGCCGGTCAGGCCGGACCGGGGTGGCGGAAAAGCTGCCAAAACTGCGGGCCGATTGGGGGCTCGACTTCGTTGTGGTCAATGGCGAGAACGCCTCTCAGGGCGCAGGTCTGACGGGGGAGCATGCCAAGGCATTGCTGGACGCCGGCGCGGATTGCCTGACGCTGGGTGATCATGCTTTTGACCAGAAGGACATGATGCAGTTCATCGAACAGGAACCGCGCATCATCCGTCCGCTGAACTTTTCCAAGGTCGCGCCGGGCAAGGGGTTTCGGATTTTTGAGGCGACGCAGGGCCGGCGGATTCTGGTCACGCAGGTTCTGGGGCAGGTCTTCATGAAGCGGCCCTTCGACGATCCGTTCAGCGCGGTCGAGGCGGTCTTGAAAACCCACCGGATGGGGGCGGCGGTGCAGGCGGCGTTGGTCGATGTACATGCCGAGGCGACCTCGGAAAAGATGGCGATGGGGCATTGGTGCGATGGGCAGGCCAGTCTTGTGGTCGGCACGCATACCCATGTGCCGACGGCGGATCATCAGATTCTGACCGGCGGCACGGCCTATCTTTCGGATGCGGGCATGTGCGGCGATTACAATTCGGTCATCGGCATGGAAAAGCTGGAGCCGCTGAAGCGGTTCATCACCGGCATGGCAACGGCGCGGTTTGAACCGGCGGGCGGGCCTGCCACGCTGTCGGGCGTCTATGTCGAAACCGACGACAAGACCGGCCGCGCCCTGCGCGTGGTGCCGGTGCGCCAAGGTGGCCGGCTGGAGCAGGTCGGTCCGTGACCGCGCTGTCAGCCCGTCAAGCGACCGCAGTGGGTTCGGCGGCGGAGGAGGTGGCAAAGTCGTCCTTGCGCCAGCCCGCCCCGCGCAAACCCGCGCCGCCGTCGCGGCAGTATTATGCAGTCTTGCTGGGGCTTGGGCTGGGTTGGGGCTGTACGCAGCCTTTGGGCAAGATCGCGGCATCAACCTGGCATCCGCCGTTTGGCCTGTTGTTCTGGCAATCGGTGGTCTGCGTGCTGGTTCTGGGCGGGTTGACGCTGGGGCGGGGCAAAAAGCTGCCTTTGCATCGGGAGGCCCTGCGGTTTTACGTCGTCGTGGCCTTTCTGGGCACGCTGATCCCGAATTACACCTTTTATACCTCCATTGCGCATCTGCCGTCGGGGATCATGTCGATCATGATCTCGACCATCCCGATGATCGCTTTGCCAATTGGGCTGGTCTTGCGGACCGAAACGGTGACGCCGCGTCGGCTGATGGGGCTATTGCTGGGCTTGGTGGGGGTGCTGCTGATCATGGTGCCACAGGCGTCGCTTCCCGACAAGGCGATGCTGGCCTTTGTGCCGGTGGCGCTGATCGGGCCGCTGTTTTACGCGCTGGAAAACACCTATGTGGCGCGGACCGGGTTGGCGGGGATGGACCCGCTGCAAGCGATGTTCGGCACCTCGATTGTTGCTTTGGTGTTGTGTGTGCCGGCGATGGCCGTCACCGGGCAATGGATGGCGATGCCCCTGCCGCCCGGACAGGCCGAAGGGGCGCTGATCCTGTCGTCAACCATCCATGCGCTGCTTTACGCCACCTTCGTCTGGCTGGCGTCAAAAACGGGTGCGGTTTTTGCCAGTCAGTCCTCCTATATCGTGACGGCGACCGGAATGGTGATGGCGATGCTGCTTTTGGGCGAGCGTTTCAGCCCTTGGGTCTTTGCAGCGGCGGCGGTGATGATTTGCGGTATAGCCTTGGTGCGGCCCAAAGCGGCGACCGGGGCCGGGGTCTAAACACGACTGGTTTGGTAGAATTTTATTCCCTTGCCCCCTGCGGGAGGCTAAGAGGGACAGGATTTGGTCCCGGAGGACAGCGATGATCGGACTTGAGCTGAGCCCAGACATACAGCCGCTGGTGGCGCTTGCGGTCTTGGCGGTGATGTTCGTCATGTTCGTCCGCGAGACCTATCCGATGGAAGTGGTGGCGATTGCCGGGGCGGCGGTGATGCTGGTGCTGGGGCTGTTGCCGGTCAAAGATGCCGTTGCTGTGCTGTCTAATTCGGCGCCCTGGACCATCGCGCTGATGTTCATGGTGATGGGTGGGTTGGTGCGGACCGGCGCGGTCGAGATGGTGATCGGGTTGGCCGAACGCCATGTCGGGGACCGGCCCAAGACCACAATCGTGGTGCTGTTCGGCTTCATTGCCATCGCCTCGGCCTTCATGAACAACACGCCTTTGGTGGCGGTGATGATCCCGGTGGTCATCCAGATCGCGATGAAGATCGGATCGGCACCGTCAAAATTGCTGATCCCGCTAAGTCATATGACGGTGCTGGGCGGGATGATCACATTGATCGGCACCTCGACCAACATTCTGGTGGACGGGGTGGCGGTTGAGGCGGGGTTGAAGCATTTCAGCCTGTTCGAAATCGCCCCATTGGGGATAGCCGTGACCGTGGTGGGCGGGATTTACATGGCGCTGTTTGCCGGGCGGCTGCTGCCGGACCGTCAGTCAATGGCCACGATGCTGGGCGACCGCAAGCGGATGAAATACTTCACCGAAGTTGCCATTCCCGAAGATTCCGTTCTGGTCGGCAAACCGGTGCTGGAGGTGCAGCAGTTCAAGCGCAACGGCGTGCGGGTGATCGACGTTCTGCGCGGCGATGCCAGTTTGCGGCGTGATCTGGCGGGCGCGGTGCTGGAACAGGGCGACCGCGTCGTGCTGCGCACCGAAATGAGCGAACTTTTGGGAATGCAGAACCGCACTGATATGCGGGTCGTGGACAAGCTGTCGTCGGTCGAAACCGAAACGGTCGAGGTGCTGATCACGCCGGGATGCCGGATGATCGGCAAGGCGCTGGGCGAGTTGCGGTTGCGGCGGCGCTATGGGGTCTACGTGCTGGCCGCGCATCGGCGCAGTCAGAACATCGGCCGCCAGTTGGATGAATTGGTGGTGCAGGTCGGGGACACGCTTCTGCTGGAAGGCACGCAAGAGGACATCCGGCGGCTGGCGCTGGACATGGAGATGGTCGATGTCAGCCATCCGACGCAAAAGGCCTTTCGCCGCGCCAAGGCGCCGATTGCCATTGGCGCGCTGATGCTGGTGGTGGTGCTGTCCTCGCTGGATGTGGCGCCGATTTATGTTCTGGGCTTTTTGGCGGTCACCCTGATCCTGATCACCCGCTGCATCGACAGCGATGAGGCTTTGGGCTTTGTCGATGGCCGTCTGATGGCGACGATCTTTGCCATGCTGGCGGTGGGGCAGGCCTTGGACCAATCCGGCGCGGTGGAAATGATCGTGACGGCGGTCAAGCCGCTGATGGAAAACCTGCCGCCCTTTGGCATGATCCTTGCGGTCTATTTGCTGGGCTTGGTTCTGACCGAGTTTTTGTCGAACAACGCGGTGGCGGTGATCTATACCCCGATCGCCATTCAACTGGCGCTGCAACTGGGCGTGGACCCGCGGCCCTTTGTGGTGGCGGTGATGTTCAGCGCGACCTTGGCCTTTGCCACGCCGGTCGGCTATCAGACCAATATGATGGTCTATGGTCCGGGCGGCTATAAATTCCTTGATTTCACCAAGATCGGGCTGCCGCTGAACTTTATCACCTGGCTGGTCTGTTCGGCGCTGATCCCGTTAATCTGGCCCTTGTATCCGTAACGGGTGGGGGCTTGTCGGGGGACGGCGCGCTGGTGTAAGGCAGCCCAGCACCAAAATCCACCGGAGTTAAGGGTCATGGCAGGCCATTCAAAATGGGCGAACATTCAGCACCGCAAGGGCAAGCAGGATGGGTTGCGTTCCAAGATGTTCTCGAAGCTGTCCAAGGAAATTACCGTGGCGGCCAAGATGGGCGACCCGGATGCCGACAAGAACCCGCGACTGCGGCTGGCGGTCAAGGCGGCCAAGGCGGTGTCGATGCCCAAGGATGTGATCGACCGCGCCATCAAGAAATCGGAAATGGGCGATGCGGCGGATTATTCGGAAATCCGTTATGAAGGCTACGGCGCGAACGGGATCGCGATCATCGTGGAATCGATGACCGACAACCTGAACCGCACCGCGTCGAACATCCGCAGCTATTTCAGCAAATGCGGCGGAAATCTGGGCCAGACCGGATCGGTCAGCCACGGCTTTGATCGCGTGGGCGAGATTTCCTATCCGGCCAAGGCGGGGTCAGCTGATGATGTGATGATGGCAGCGTTGGATGCCGGGGCCGATGATGTCGAAAGCGACGACGAGGGGCATTGGATCTATTGCTCGGTCGAGGCGCTGAACGAGGTGTCGGATGCGCTGGAAAAAGCGCTGGGCGAATCGACGGAATCCAAACTGATCTGGAAGCCGCAGAGCCTGACCGAGGTGGATCTGGACACCGCGCAAAAGCTGCTGCGGCTGGTGGATATGCTGGAAGAAGATGACGATGTGCAGACCGTGACGCATAATTTCGACATCCCCGAGGATGTCGCGGCGCAGCTGTAACCCCCTCGCTTTTACACCCGGAACCGGCCCCCTTTGGGGGCCTTTTTCATGGCCGTCATGGGCCTGTCACGGGAGTGTTGCAAGGTGCGGTTGGGCACCATCTGCCAGATGGGGCCCCAACCATTTGGGGGGCCGATATGAGCGAGATGACCCGTGCAGCCGCGTTCGACACCACACAGGCCGAGACGACCGGCCCGGCAACGCAGATGGCGTTCAGCTATTCCCATCCTGGGCAGTCGCGGTTTCGCCGCAAACTGATCCGCGGGGTCGAGGTGTTAAGCGGCGCGCGGACCTTTGAACGGCTGTACCGCCAATGGCAGGCCACGCGCGCGCCGCAAGAGACGATCTTTGCCTCGGCCTTGGCGGCTTTGGGGGTGGAGGCGGCATTTGTCACCGGTGGGCCGGGGGTAATCCCGGCGCAGGGTGGGGTACTGGTGGTGGCCAATCATCCCTTTGGCATCATTGACGGATTGCTGATCGCGCATCTGGCCAGTCTGGGGCGCAGCGACGTGAAGCTGATGGTGCATAGTTTACTTGCCCAGCCGCCCGAGGTGAAAGAGGCCCTGCTGCCGGTGGATTTCGGCGGCACGGGTGCTGCGCGGCGGGTGTCGGCGCTGACGCGCAAACAGGCGGTGGACTGGCTGGATGAGGGCCATGTTCTGGTGATCTTTCCGGCGGGCGGGATTTCGACCGCGCCAAAACCCTGGTCGCGCAAGGCGGCGGAATCGGCCTGGCATCCCTTTGTCGCCCGTCTGGCCGAGCGTCCGGGCGTCAAGACCGTGCCGGTTTATGTTCACGGCCAGAACTCTCGTCTATTTCAGGTGCTTAGCCATGTCAGCTATCCCCTGCGCATCGCGATGATCTTCCGCGAGACCAAGCGGCGGCTGAACCGGCCGGTGCAGGTGGCGATGGGGACGGCGATGGACTGCGCGGTGATGGAGCGCGGCCAGATCGTGGAGCATTTGCGGGCGGTGACGCTGGCCTTGGGCGGGGCGGATCCAAGGGCCGAGTTCGTGTTTCCCAAACGGTTCAAGTTCTAAAGCAGCGGTTCCCGACCAAGCCTCTGGACCTGTGCAATGCGATGTGATTGACACGCATTAAGGCGGGTTTCGGGGGGCGGTATGGTGGTTTCAGATTTGCAGGCAATGCTTCGCAGCATGGAGCCGGTTTTGGCACAGGTGCCGTATGGCATTGTCAGCGCGCCGGCTGTCCCCGCCGGGCTGGTCCCCTTTGCCACGGTGGCCGAGGCTGAGGGGCTGACGGTGATCGCCCCGCAGGCCGCCCTTGCGGCGGCGGGTCTTGCGGTCGGTGATGACTGGGCGTTGATCAGCCTTACGCTGCATTCTGATCTGGCGGCGGTTGGCCTGACGGCGGCCTTTGCCGGGGCGCTGGGTGCCGAGGGGATCAGCGCCAATGTGATTGCCGGGTTCCATCACGATCATATTCTGGTGCAATGGCTGCGGCGCGACGATGCCATGGTGGCGCTGCGCGAGCTTACCCATGCTTGAGGCGGCGGTGCAGGGCTATCTGGTGTCGGTCAGTCTGATCCTCGCCATCGGGGCGCAGAACGCCTTTGTGTTGCGGCAGGGCATCCGCGGAGAGCATGTTCTGGCGGTGGTGCTGGTTTGTGCAGTGTCGGATGCGCTGTTGATCGGGGCGGGGGTGGCGGGATTTGGCGCGGCCTCGGCCCGGTTTCCGTGGTTGGGCGATGCGATGCGCTGGGGCGGCGTGGCGTTTTTGCTGGTTTACGGCGCGCTGCGGTTTCGCGCGGCGTTGAAGGGCGGCGAAGCGCTGCGCCCGGCGGCGGGGGGATCGGCAACGCTCTCCTCGGTTCTGGGGACATGTCTGGTGCTGACTTGGGCCAACCCGCATGTCTATCTGGACACGGTGGCGTTGATCGGGTCGATCTCGGCGCAATATGCGCCCTATCAGCTGGAATTTGGTCTGGCGGCGGCCTTTGGGTCTTTGTCCTTCTTTGCGGCCTTGGGGTTTGGCGCGCGGTTTCTGGTGCCGCTTTTCGCAAAACCGCAGGCTTGGGTGGTGTTGGAGGTGCTGATCGGGATCACGATGTGGGCCATCGCGGCGGGATTGGCGCTGGGCGGGTAAGACCGGGGGTGTTGCGGCGCGGGCGCGCGATAGGGTGAGGGCTTCTTAAGCCCCTGTTCATAGCCTTGGCCTTCACGAGCGCATCCTGGAGGCCCCCATGCCCGATGAGACGACGATCCTGTCGCTGCCCCATATCCTGCCGTCGCAGGCCCAAAAGCACGTCACCCATAACGAGGCCCTGCGGCTGCTGGATGTGACCGTGCAGTTGACCGTCTTGCAGCGCACGCTGGCCAGTCCGCCGGCCAGCCCGGTTCTGGGGGACCGCCATATCGTTGCCGCCGCCGCCTCTGAGGCCTGGGCGGGGCGTCCTTTGGACATCGCGTTGTGGAACGGCACGGCATGGGAGTTTACCAATGCTTTGCAGGGGTGGCGGGCCTATGTGGTGGCCGAGGCGGCGATGGTGGTGTTCGACGGCACCGGGTGGACTGCGGTGGTCGGCGGCGTGGCCCAGTTCACCCAAGTTGGCGTGGGCATGGCGCCCAGCGGCACGAACAAACTGGCGGTGGATTCGGCGGCGGCCCTGTTCACCAATCCGGGCGGGTCGCACCAGTTGGCGATCAACAAGGGGTCGGCGGCGGCGACGGGCAGCGTGCTGTACCAACAAGGCTATCTGACGCGGGCCGAGGTGGGGCTGGTCGGGGACAATAACCTGACGGTCAAGGTCAGCCCGGATGGCACCAGCTTTGCAACGGCCCTGACGGTGGACAAGGACAATGGCCGTGCCTCGATCGCGCAGCCGATGCGGTTGGTGCCGATGGTGGGGGATGCGGCGTCCGTCGCGGATGGGTTCTTGTGGTACAATTCCACCACCGGCAAATTCCGCGCGCGGCAGGGCGGGGCAACGGTGGATCTGATCGCGGCGGGCGGCGGCGGT
>JANNBI010000180.1:0-4884 GCA_031385345.1 Paracoccaceae bacterium
GGGATCACGGTCAACGCCATCTGTCCCGGCTATATCGGCACCGAAATGGTGCGCGCGATTGACGAGAAAGTGCTGAATGAACGGATCATCCCCCTGATCCCCGTCGGCCGTCTGGGAGAGCCGGAAGAAATTGCGCGGATCGTGGTGTTTCTGGCATCGGACGATGCGGGCTTCATCACCGGATCGACGATCACGGCAAACGGCGGGCAGTATTTCATCTGACCGCAGAGCAGATCGCGACAGGCCCGCCCCACCCGGCGGGTCTTTCCATGCCCGGCCCCAAAGGTTTGGAGACTTCGCATGACCCGCGCCAAGGCCACCGCCATCGGACTGACGGCCATCGCGATGTGGTCGCTGTTGGCGTTGTTCACCATCGGATCCGCCCCGGTGCCGCCGTTTCTGCTGAACGCGCTGACCTTTGCCATCGGTGGCAGCATCGGCCTGATCTGGACGGCGCGGCGCGGCTTTGGCCTGCTGAAAACCGTGCCGCTGCGGGTCTATGTCTTTGGCACGTTTGGATTGTTCGGCTATCACGCGCTTTATTTCACCGCCTTCCGGCTGGGACCGACGGCGGAAACCGGGCTGATCGCCTATCTGTGGCCGCTGTTCATCGTGCTTTTCTCCGGGCTTTTGCCGGGCGAGGCTTTGCGTCCCAACCACATCGCGGGCGCGCTGATGGCGTTCGCCGGGGCAGCGCTGCTGGTGTGGACCGCGGGCAGCACCGGCGCGCCGGTGGCGGCGCTGGCGCTGGCGTTTCTCTGCGCGCTGACATGGGCCGGCTATTCGGTTTTGTCGCGCCGTCTGGGCGATGTGCCGACCCAAAGCGTCACGGTCTTCTGTCTGGCCACCGCCGTCCTGTCGGCGCTGGCCCATCTGACGCTGGAAACCACGGTCTGGCCGGGCACTCCCTTTGGCTGGGTCTCGATTCTGGCTTTGGGGGTGTTTCCGGTCGGGCTGGCGTTTTTCACTTGGGATATCGGCATGAAAAAGGGCGACATCCAGTTGTTGGGTGTCGCCTCTTATGCTGCGCCGTTGCTTTCAACCTTGGCACTGGTTGCGGCGGGCCTGACGCCAGCCCGTCCTGTTCTGATTCTGTCTGCCCTGCTGATTGCCGCAGGGGCCGGAGTGGCGGCCAAAGGACCGCGCCGCCGCCCCTAGGCGTGCGAAAGTCGGGTGATTTCTTCCTTGATTTTCAATTTCTGCTTTTTCAACTCGGCAATTTGCAGATCATCGGTTCCGGGGCTGCGCTGCGCGCGCATCACCATGTCTGACAGATGCTCATGCTTCTTTTTCAGTTCAGCGATATGGGAAGTGACAGTCATTCAAAGTCCTCCTTTGGTTGATCCGACCCCTTGATTGCACCACAGATCGCGGCCTCTGTCACGAATTCTTCACATCGGATTCGACAGTTTCTGCGGGGTCAGCGAAATTCGGCATCCAAAGCCGCGCCATTGCGCAAAATTTCGCCAGCGCGGGGGGTGTAATTCTCGCGGTCGCCGTCATGGGCGGGGCCATCGTGCAGGATCAGGGGCGACAGCAGCCGAAACGCCGCGCGGCCACCCTTGCGCGCGCGCAGGATGACGCGCAGCGCCGGGCGGCCTTGGCGGGCAGTCAGCGGCAGGACGGTGGCAGAGCCGAGTTTGGGCGACAAAGCCCCCAGAACCTGCGGCAAGCCATCGGCGCCAAATATCATCGTCAGCCAACCGCCGGGCGCCAGACGACGCGCAGCGGCGGCCACCCAGTCCGCCAGTGGGGTGCCGATCAACAACGCCCGCGCCCGCCCCGAATCAGCCGAAGGCGTGCCGCCGCCGGGGTAATAGGGCGGATTGGCGATGACATGGTCAAAGTCACGGCGCAGCGCCTGCGGCATTTCCGCCAGATCACCGGTCAGCACCGCGAAGTCCTGACCGTTTTCCACCCCGTTGCGCCGGGCCAGATCGGCGTAATCGGCCTGAACCTCCAGCCCGGCCAAGGCCAGCCCCGGCACCCGCGCGCCAAGGCACAGCGCCGCCGCCCCGACGCCGCAACCCAGATCCAGCACTGACTGGCCCGCCTGCGCCGGACAGGCCGCCGCCAGCAAAACCGGATCTGTCGCCGCGCGGTAGCCTTTGGCCGGTTGCCACAGATGCAGTCGCCCGCATAAAAACGCATCCCGCGTCAGATCCGCCGCCGGGGCGTTGAACAGCCTCGGAGGCAGATCGGCTGTCACGTCAACAGCCCGTTGTCGCGCATCACGATCACCGCGCGCCAGTGGTCGCGGTCCGCCACCATCAGCCGCCGCGGCAAAATGCCAAGGCCGCCTTCCAAGATGCTGGTGTGGACGTCCAGCTCGAACGTAGGTATACCCTCGCCCTGAAGCAAAGCTTGCGCGAAGGCCATGTTGGCCGGGTCCGTTGTCTGGATCAAAAGCTTCATCAGACTGACTTACGCAGGCCCCTGTGCGATGTCGAGGGGGCCCTTGCCGGCGGATGGGAACTGGGAATGGGATTGCACGAGGCTGTTCAAAAGCCGCAAGACCGCTTGGCTGATCTTCTGATCACCGAGATGGAGGCCGTGAACCTGCTGATCCGTGCGCGGATGGCGTCCGAACACGCGCCGCGCATCCCCGAAGTGACCGCCCATCTGGTCGAAGCGGGCGGCAAGCGCCTGCGCCCGATGCTGACGCTGGCGGCGGCAAAGCTGTGCGGCTATGGCGGACCGTTCCACATCCATCTGGCTGCCACGGTCGAATTCATCCACACCGCGACGTTGCTGCATGATGATGTGGTGGACGAAAGCGCGAAACGGCGCGGGCGGCCCACGGCCAACCTGCTGTGGGACAACAAATCTTCGGTTCTGGTGGGCGATTACCTGTTTGCCCGCAGCTTTCAGCTGATGGTGGAAACCGGCAATCTGCGGGTGCTGGACATCCTGTCGAACGCTTCAGCCACAATTGCCGAAGGCGAGGTTCTGCAACTGACCGCCGCGCAGGATCTGGCCACGGATGAGCGGATTTATCTGCAGGTCGTGCGCGGCAAGACCGCCGCTTTGTTTTCCGCCGCGACCGAAGCCGGGGCGGTGATTGCGGGAGCGGCCGAACCCGTGGTGCAGGCGCTGCGGATTTACGGCGATGCCTTGGGCGTGGCCTTTCAGATGGCCGATGACCTGTTGGACTATGAAGGCTCTGCGCAAAGCACTGGCAAGAATACCGGCGATGATTTCCGCGAGCGCAAGATGACCCTGCCGGTGATCAAAGCCGTGGCGCGCGCCGATGCGGTTGAACGCGCCTTCTGGGTCCGGGTGATCGAGAAGGGTCAGCAGGCCGAGGGCGATCTGGCGCAGGCGCTGGCCCTGTTGCACAAGCACGGCGCGCTGGCGGCGGCGCGGGCAGATGCGCGGGCTTATGCCGCGCGGGCGCAGGACGCTCTGTTGCTTCTGCCAGCGGGTGAAATGCGCGATTGCCTGTCCGATCTGGCCGATTACGTGGTGGCACGCATCAGTTGACCGCTTCGGGTGCGGCGCGGTCCTGACCGTCCAGAACGCAAGCCCGCACCCACCATCCCGGATTTTCGCGGCCTAAGGCCTCGGCGGCTGCCGTGGCCGCAGCGGCGTTGGGGTAGATCCCGAAACAGGTGGCCCCCGACCCCGACATCCGCGCCAAAGCACAGTCCTGCGATGCCGCGATCCGGTCCAGAACCGTGGCGATCATCGGGGCAAGGGCGATGGCCGGGGTTTGCAGATCATTGCGCTGGCGCGACAGGTAGTCGGTCAGGATTGCGGCGTCGCCCAGATCGGGGGGCAAGGCGGACATTTCAGGATTTTGCTTTGTCGCCAGCGCCTTGAACACCATGGGCGTTGGCACAGCCAAGCGGGGATTGACCAGAACGATGGGCAGTTTCGCCAGATCCGGCAGCGGGGTGATCCGCTCTCCAATGCCTTGGGCGCGGGCGGGCTGGCAGGGGACGCACATCGGGACATCGGCCCCAAGGGCGATCATCTGCTGGACCCGCGCCGGATCGGGGGCGGCCAGATGGCCCCTTTGCCCGTCCAGCCAATCGATGCCCCGGATACAAGCCGCCGCATCCGCCGACCCGCCACCGATGCCCGAGGCCACCGGCAAATGCTTGTCCAGATGCAGGTCCAATGCGCCAGCGGGCCAAAAGGCGCGCGCGGCGCGCGTCACCAGATTGTCGTCGCAGGCCATCAAGCCGTCAGCTTCAGGCCCGACGATGGTCAGCCCGTCCGGTGGCCCAACGTCCAGCGTCACCCAATCCCCGACCGAGGCGAAGCCGATCAGTGTGTCCAGAAGGTGATAGCCGTCCGCGCGCTGGCCAACCACATGCAGGCACAGGTTGATCTTGGCAGGCGCAAAAACCCGCACCTTGGCAATCATGCCCGGCACCGGGGGGTTTCACACCCCCCGCGCCGCCTTGGCAAAGGCCAAGCCGACGTCCCCCTGTGGGAATATTTGGGAACAGATGAAACGGGCAGCCGGTCAGTCAGAGGTGCCATCGGCGGCCTTTTCCTGTTCCAGCACCGCATCAAGACCCTTGTCCAGTTTCGCCCGGATGCGCACCGCGTCTTTTTCATCAGGCTCGAACGACAGGGCGCGGCGCCATTGGAACCGCGCTTCCAGCTGGCGGTCATTGACCCAATAGACATCGCCCAGATGGTCGGTCACCACAGGATCGACGGGTTCCAGAAGCGACGCCCGCTCCATCGGGGCAAGGGCATCGGCAAAGCGGCCCAGCCGGTAATAAGCCCAGGCCAGACTATCAATGATATAGCCCTGATCGGGGGCGGCCTTGACCGCCGCTTCGATCATCCGCACCGCCTCGTCCAGATTCTCGCCCCGGTCGATCCAGGTATAGCCGAGGTAATTCAGCACCTGCGGCTGGTTTGGCA
>JANNBI010000085.1:0-13844 GCA_031385345.1 Paracoccaceae bacterium
GGGCAGGATCAGTCGCGGATCGATTCTTTGCAATCAATATTTCATTTTCGCCGGGATGAATATTTCATTTCATCTTGGCGGCGGCGTCACGCGAAGCGGGGAATCAAGCGTCGGGGGCCGAACCTGCCCCCGCCGCCGAAGATCAGGGCCGCTTTGCCTATTCCCAGGTCGATATCACCGATGCAAAGGCCGTCAAGGATCTGGCCCTGCGCACCGATCGGCTTGATATCCTTGTCAATTGCGCCGCCATCACCGCCCGGGGCGAGGAAATGGCACCAGAGTTTTTTGAACGCGTCGTCAACGTCAACCTGTTTGGCACCTTCCGCATGGCCGAGGCGTTTTTGCCCCAATTGAAAGCCGCCAAGGGCGTGCTGATCAACGTCGCCTCGATGTATGCCAGCTTTGGCAGCCCGAAAAACCCGGCTTACGGCGCGTCCAAGGCCGCTGTGGCGCAGCTGACCAATTCGCTGGCCATCGCTTGGGCCCCGGACGGCATCCGCGTCAACGCCGTCGCCCCGGGGTTCATCGTCACCGAACAATCCGCCCGCAGCCGCACCGATCCCGCCCATGTCGCCGCCGTCTCGGCCCGCACGCCGATGGGCCGCTGGGGTCAGCCCGAGGATATCGCCGCCCCGGTGCTGTTTTTGTGCTCGGCGGCGTCGGGGTTCATGACCGGCACCTGTCTGGCCATCGACGGGGGGTATTCGGTTGTCTGACCTGACCCCCGTTGGCGCGGTGATCATCGGCACCGGCTTTATCGGCGCGGTGCATCTGGAAGCGCTGCGCCGTCTTGGCGTGCCGGTGCGCGGCGTTCTGGGATCTTCAGCCAAGCGCGGGGCAGAGCGGGCGGCGGCCCTGGGCCTGCCCCGGTCTTACGACAATCTGGGGGCGGTTTTGTCCGATCCCGCCGTGCAGGTGGTGCATGTCACCTCGCCCAACCACGCCCATTACCCGCAGGTCAAACAGATCCTTCAGGCCGGGCGGCACGTCATCTGCGAAAAGCCGCTGGCTATGACCTCGGCCCAGACGGCGGACATGGTGGCACTGGCCGCGGCGTCCAAAAAGGTCGCCGCCGTCTGCTACAACATCCGGTTTTACCCGCTGAACCAACACGCCCATCAGATGATGCGCGACGGTGCTTTGGGGCCGCTGCGGCTGGTCACCGGGCAGTATCATCAGGACTGGCTGGCCAAGCCCACCGACTGGAATTGGCGGCTAGAGGCGGATCAGGGCGGCACCCTGCGCTCGGTCGGGGATATCGGGACGCATTGGCTGGACCTTGTGCAATTCGTTACCGGTCAGCGCGTGACTGCCGTGATGGCCGACCTTGCCACCCTGATCCCGCAGCGCCAGAAACCGCTTGGCCCGGTTGAGACTTTCTCGACCCTCGCCCCGACTCAGACCGAGCCCCGCACCGTGACCACCGACGATGCCGCGACGATCCTGCTGCGCTTTGCCAACGGCGCACGCGGGGTTCTGTCCACCTCGCAGGTCAGCCACGGTCGCAAGAACGCCCTGACATGGGAGCTGGTGGGGGCCGAAGCCTCGGCCGCCTGGGCCTCGGAAAATCCGGATCAGCTGTGGATCGGCCACCGCGACGCACCCAACCAGACCCTGCACCGTGACGCCGGGCTGATGAACCGCACCGGGGCCAGCGCCGCCCGTTTGCCCGGCGGCCATGTCGAAGGCTTTGCCGACACGTTCCACGCTTTTTTTCGGGCGGTTTATGCCGATATCGCGGCGGGCGCGCGCAGCCCCGATGCGACCTATGCGTCGTTTTCGGACGGGCATGAAACCATGCTGTTCTGCGATGCTGTGACCGAAAGCGCCCGTTTGGGCACTTGGGTCGATGTGGCTGTGGCTTGACGGGGGCAACATGAAACTGGGCATCCTGACCGCACCGTTTGACACGCAAACCCTGTCCGAGGTGGCCGATTGGTCCGCCCGCGCCGGGTTTCAGGCGCTGGAGATTGCCTGCTGGCCCAGATCGGGCGCCGAGGCCCGGCGCTATGCCGGCACTACCCATATCGACGTGGCCAGTCTGACCGCCGCCGAAGCCGCTGATATAAATGCGGATATTGCTGCCAAGGGGCTGACCATCTCGGGCCTTGGCTATTACCCCAACCCTTTGCACGCCGATGCCGACCACCGGACCCAAGTCATCGCCCATCTGCGACAGGTGATCACGGCGGCGGCGACGCTGGGGGTGGGCGTGGTCAACACCTTTGTCGGCGGCGACCGGACCCTGACGCTGGATCAGAACTGGACCCGCGCCCAGTCGATTTTCCCCGACATCATCGCCCATGCCCGCGACCACGGCGTGACCTTGGCCTTTGAAAACTGTCCGATGATCTTTTCGCCGGATGAATGGCCCGGCGGGCACAACATCGCCTATTCGCCCGCGATCTGGCGGCGGATCTTCGACGCATGGGGCGATGATGTGGGCATGAATTTCGACCCCTCGCATCTGATCTGGCAGATGATCGACCAAAACCGATTTATTGCGGAATTTGGTGCGAAAATGGTGCATGTTCATGCCAAGGATGTGATGATCGACCGCGATGGTCTGTATGACAACGGGATTTTGTCGCTGGGCATGGGGTGGCAGGTGCCACGGATGCCGGGGCTGGGCGATGTGAATTGGGCGGCGTTCTTTGCCGCGCTTTATCGGGCGGGCTACGATGGTCCGATCATCATCGAACACGAGGACCGCGTGTTCGAAGGGACGATAGAAAAGGTCCGGCGCGGATTTCTTTTGGCACGGGACGTACTGCAACCCTTTGTCAAATAAACTAACGATTACCGAACGATCACCTGTCTGGGAGGACGAGGAATGAAACGACTTCTGACCACCACTGCGGCACTGGGAATGGCCTTTGGGCTGGCCGGGGCTGCGCAGGCCGAGGGCTATAAAATCGGCATTTCGAACACCGTTCAGGGCAATGGCTGGCGCGAGGAAATGGTCTGCGCGATGAAGGCGCAGGCGCTGGCATCGGGCAAGGTCGAAAGCCTGAACATCGCGCATCGCAACACCGACGCCGCCGGTCAGCTGGAGGATATGCGCAACCTGATTCAGGCCGGCGTCAATGCCATCGTGGTGAACCCCGCCAATGCTGACGGGATCAACGCCGCGATCAAAGAGGCCACCGATGCCGGGATCGTCGTCGTCGCCGTCGATCAGGCCGTGACCGAGCCTTCGGCCTATGTCCTGTCCAACAATCAGGAACAATACGCCTATCTGGGCGCCAAGTGGCTGTTTGAAAAGATGGGCGGCAAGGGGGCCGTGGTTTACATGCGGGGTGCCGCAGGGGCCGGGGCCGACAATGACCGCGACGCGGGCTTCAAACGCGCCCTGGCCGAATTCCCGGATGTGACCGTGGCGCAGGAAAGCTTTACCGGCTGGCAGCAGGATCAGGGCAAGCAGCAAATCCTTGATTTCATCGCCACCGGTGTGCCGTTTGACGGGGTCTGGACCTCGGGGATCGACAATGTGATCGTCGATGCCTTCCTTGAATCCGAAGCGCCTTTGGTGCCGATCGTCGGCGCGGACAATGCGGGCTTTGTCACCCAGCTTGCCACCGTCGAGGGCTTGGTCGGCGCGGCTGTTACCAATCCCGGATCGGTCGGCGGGGCGGGCGTAGCCTTGGCGATCCAGATTCTGGATGGTCAGATGCCGGCGACGAATACGGTGCTGGTCGATCCGTCCTTGTGGGACAACACCAGCGACGAGGGCAAGGCGATGATCGCTGGCGCCCAGAACCCCAACCTTGATCCGGAATGGCCGGTCTCGGTGTCGATCCCGGGCTGGACCACTTATACGATGGATCAGGTCATCGCCTGCAAAGGTCCGGGCGAATAATCTTTCACCACCTCTGATCCTGCATGGCCCCTGAAACCGGGGGCCATGCACCCCCCCCCTTGCGGTGAAAGACCGGTATTGATGCCAGACCAGACCCAAACCCCACCGCTGCTGGATGCGCGCGCTGTGTCCAAACGCTTTGGGGCCGTGGCCGCGCTGAAAGATGCCTCGCTTCGGGTCGCCAAGGGCGAGATCGTGGCCCTGATGGGGGCCAATGGCGCAGGCAAATCGACGCTGGTGAAAATCCTGACCGGGGCCCTGCGCCATGACGGCGGCACGATCCGCATCAAGGGCACGGACCGCCGCATCGGATCGCCCGCCGCCGCGCGCCGCGCCGGTCTGGTGCCGGTTTATCAGGAACCCTCACTCATCCCCGATCTGGACGTGGCCGACAATCTGCGTCTGGGCAACACCCCCGTCGCCGCCTTTCGCCACTGGGTCGCGGAACTGGGCCTGCCCGATCTGACGCTGGATACGATGGTGGGCCGCCTGCCGTTGGCCTCGCTGCGGATTCTGGATCTGGCCCGCGCTTTGGCCGTCGAACCGGATGTCCTGCTGCTGGACGAGATGACCGCCGCCTTGCCCGCCGATCTGGTGGACCGGGTGTTGCGGGTGGTGCGCGCGCAGGCCGATGCCGGAGGCGCGGTGATCTATATCTCGCACCGCTTTACCGAGATTTCGACGCTGTGCGACCGCGCCACCGTGCTGCGCGACGGCGTGACCGTGGGGGATCTGGCGATCGAGCCGGGCATCGAAGAGCGGATCGTCGATCTGATGTTGGGTGCCGGTGGGGTCGGGGCGGCAGCGCGGATCACCGCGCGCCCCATCCCCAAAACCGCCCCCCGCCTGTCGGCCCGCGCCTTGGTGTCAGGCCCGAAACTGACCAACGTGTCCTTTGACCTTCACCCCGGAGAGGTTCTGGGCGTCGTCGCCTTGGAAGGTCAGGGTCAGGATGAATTGTTCGAAGTTCTGGCCGGCGCGCGCAGCCTTTCGGGCGGACAGATGCAGGTCAACGGCGACCCGGTGCGCTTTGCCCATCCCGCCGATGCCATCGCCAAGGGGCTGACCTTCGTTCCCGGTGACCGCGCCCATGCTCTGCTGATGCAACGCTCGGTCCGTGAAAACATCGCGTTGCCGCTGCTGGCTGGTCCAAAAAACTGGGGCCCCATCGCCATGACGGCCGAGGCTGACCGGGTCAACTCCGCCACCGCCCGGCTGCAAATCGACACCCGCGCCATGGGCGAAGTGCGGCGTCTGTCGGGGGGAAACCAACAAAAGGTGACCATCGCGCGCTGGGTCGCCAAGGGGGTCGAAACCCTGCTGCTGTTCGACCCGACCCGTGGCATCGACGTGCGCACCAAACGGCAGATCTACGATCTGGTCCGCGAATTGGCGGATCAGGGGGCGGCGGTGCTGTATTACACGTCCGAACTGGCCGAGATCCGGCTGGCCTGCGACCGCGCGCTGGTGATCTTTGGCGGCCGCGTCGTCGATCAGATCGAAGCTGCTGATGCGGACGAGGCGCATCTGATCCGCGCCGCCTATGGCCTGACCGAAGGTCAGAAGGTGGCGTCATGACCCGGTTCGTGACCAAACATGGCTGGTCGCTGGGCCTTGCCGCGCTGTTCCTGTCGCTGCTGATTTTCACCAAACTGATCCAGCCGGGGTTCGGGCTGTCCGGTCTGGACAGTCTGGCCCGCGCTACGCTGCCCTTTGCCTTTGCCACCGCCGCCATGACCGTCGTCGTTCTGGCGGGCGGGATCGACCTGTCCGTCGCCTCGATGATGGCGGTCGCCTCGGTCACTGGCGCGCGGTTGATGGAGGGGGCGACGGAAAGCCAATCCGTCGCCGTGGTCGCCTTTGTCCTTCTGGTCGGGCTGGCGATGGGGGCCTTGAACGGCCTGCTGATCGTGCTGACCAAGGTGCCCGATATCGTCGTCACCCTGTCGATGCTGTTCGTCTGGGAGGGCGTCGCGCTGTTGATCCTGCAAGGCCCCGAAGGTGCCTGCGCCGTCTGGCTGACCGAGTTGATCCGCGGCGGTCTGACCCTGCCGCTGATCCCCGAGGCCCTGACCGTCTGGCTGCCTAAGGCGGCGGTTCTGGTGATCGTGGTTCTGGCGGTGATCTGGGTACCGGTGCGGCGGTCCAAACTGGGCCTGTCGATCTATGCCGTGGGCAGCGACCCGCTGGCCGCCTTTCGCTCTGGCGTGTCGTTGGGGCGCACCCGCATCGCGGCCTATGCCATCGCGGGGCTGTTCGCGGCTTTTGGCGGGCTGGCGCTGACCATGGCCACCGGCATCGGAGAGCCGATTCCCGGCCCCTACCTTATGGCCTCGGTCGCGGCGGTGGTTCTGGGCGGGGTGGCACTGACCGGAGGCAAGGGTGGGCTGATCGGCCCTATTCTGGCGGTGTTCATCCTGCGGCTGGTGCGGATGGACCTGACGCTTATGTCGGTCGATCCCAATGTGACCACGATCATCGAAGGTACGATCATGGTGATCGTGGTGATGTTCGGCGGACTTCTGGCTGTCAGGGGGCGGATGCGATGACCAAGGAACCCTCGCGCCTGTCGCGGCTGATCGCTGACTATCCGCTGATCCCGCTGACCGTCCTGTTGATCGTGCTGGTCGTGGCACTGGAGATTCTGCGCCCCGGCATCGTGAATGACCGCTGGATCGGCAACACCGTCAAATTCGCCATCCCCTTGGCCATGCTGGCGGCCTGCCAGACCCTGACCATGCTGACCGGCGGTATCGACCTGTCGGCGGGGGTGGCGGCGACCGTCGTGGCCTTTGTCATGGCAACCCAAGTCCCGAACCTCGGTGTGCCCTTGGCCATTCTGGTGGCGCTGGTCCCGGCGGTGCTGATGGGGCTGCTTAACGGCTTTGGCGTGGCGATTTGCCGGGTGCATCCCTTGATCATGACGCTGGGAACCGGGCTGGTCGCCACCGGATGTTTGCAGGTTTATCAACGCTTTGTCATCGCCAGCGGTTCGGTCGTTCCTGATGCTTTGTCCTGGCTTGGCACGGGGCGCACCTGGGTTTTCCCCAACGCGCTGCTGCTGTTCATCCCCTTTGCCGCCTTGGTGATCTTCAGCCAAAGGCGCACAGGTTTTGGCCGTCTGCTGTATGCGCTGGGGTCGAACGAGGGCGCGGCGCGGCTGTCGGGGGTGCGCGGCTGGCAGGTCTATTTCACGCTTTACGCGCTGTCCGGGGTGATCGCGGGGATCACCGGGCTGTTGTATGTCGGGTTGATCAAGGCGCCGTCTTTGTCGCTGGTGAACCCGCTGCTTTTGCCCTCGGTCGCGGCGGCGGTGGTCGGGGGAACCTCGATCTTTGGCGGGCGGGGGGGCTATGGCGGCACGATCCTTGGCGCGCTGATCCTGACGGTTCTGGGCACCTTGTTGACGCTGGTCCAGATCCCCGAAGGCGCGCGGGGGGTGTTTTTCGGCGCGATCATCCTGGGCGTGACTGCGATCTACATGCGGCTGACCAACCAGACCTGACCCCTTAACAGACAGAGAGTGACCATGGCCGTCCTTAAGACGCTGATCGTCGGGTTGGGCAATATGGGGCAAAGCCATGCCCTTGCCCTGCACCACCATCCCGGGGCGCAGATCATCGGGTTGGTCAACCGCTCGCCCCGCGATCTGGACCCCGCTTTTAGGGACTATCCGCGATTGGACAGCTTTGAAGCGGGCATGGCGCTGGCCCCCGATCTGGTGATTATCGCCACCTATTCGGACTCTCATGCCGATCTGGCAATCCGCGCCATGCGGGCCGGGGCGCATGTCTTTGTCGAAAAGCCGCTGGCCACCACGCTGGAGGATGCCCGCCGCGTCGTGGCGGTGGCGCAGGAAACCGGGCGAAAACTGGTCGTGGGCTATATCCTGCGGCATCATCCCAGCTGGATCACCCTGATCGCCGAGGCGCGGGCGCTGGGCGGACCTTTTGTGTTTCGCATGAACCTGAACCAGCAGTCCAAAGGGGCCGAATGGGCGGTGCATAAGGCGTTGATGCAAACGACCTCTCCGCTGGTGGACTGCGGGGTGCATTACGTCGATGTGATGTGCCAGATCACCGATGCAGCCCCGGTGCGGGTGCAGGGGATGGGGCTGCGCCTGTCGGACGAGATCGCGCCGGATATGTATAACTATGGGCAATTGCAGGTCTTTTTCGCAGATGGCTCGGTTGGTTGGTACGAGGCGGGCTGGGGGCCGATGATGTCGGAAACCGCGTTTTTCGTGAAGGATGTGGTCAGTCCGCGCGGGTCGGTGTCGATTGTCGATGCGGGCAAGACGGGATCTTCGGATATCGACGGCCACAGCAAGACCGGGGCGATTCTGGTGCATCGTCCGGACGGCGACCGGATCATCGACACCAGCGACGAGCCGGGGCATCAAGGGCTGTGCGATGCGGAACAGGCCTTTGTGCTGCGCGCCATTGCGCAGGATCTGGACCTGACGCGCCCCTTGCAGGACGTGGTGCAATCGCTGCAGATCTGCCTTGCGGCGGATGAAAGCATCCGGACGGGACGCCCGGTGGAGTTGTGAAATCCCGGTGGGGCGTTAACGAATTGCGCGAACTCAATTTACCTTTTGGCATTCTGATCCTTGCCGGCGACCATAAGGGGACAGGCCGGGTACCGGGTCAGTTTAAAAGCCAATTCTGAACGGGGATTAAACCGACAGGTCGGCCCAAAGCGGAAAATGATCCGAGGCGGTTTGCGCCGGGTCCGTCCAGACCCGCGTGACCCGTGCCGCCAGATCGGGCGTCATCAGGATATGGTCAAGCTGACGATGGCGCGTTTGCCCCGCGATCAGTTTTTCGTGCGTGTGCAGAGGGTTACCGCCCCGACGCGCCACCACATCCACCAGCGCCCCGGCATAGACCGCGCCGGGATGATAGGGCGTCAGGCCCAGAAGCTGCCGCATCTCGGCGCTGTCTGGTTCACAGTTGAAATCCCCCATCAGGATCAGCGCCTCGGGGTTTGGCGGTTCGGACTGACCCTCGGTCCAGTTGCGCGACGGCTCGTCATCCGTCCCGCTCCACGGACCACCGGACGTGGCAGCGCGCGCAAGGATGTCTTGCAATTGCTTAATCTGGTCCAGCCTTTCGTTAACGCCCACATGCGCCAGATGGACTGACAGCACGCGGATCGGACCACCCGGCGCGGCGATACAAACCTCCAGCGCGGCGGTCTGGGTGTTCAGGGGCGTCACCATCCGGCGCATCGTCAGCAGGTGCAGGCGGGTCCACAGGATCGGCCAGCGCGACAGGATCATCGGGCCGAACTGGCGGCGGCGGTTGGTCACGCGGTCGCTGTCGCGGGTGGAGGCGTCCATGTCAAACGCCGGGCCATAGGCGGCATGATAGCTGGGCAAAAGGGCTTGCAGCAGGGCGGGTTGGTCGTCGAAATTGGTGCGCGACCAGTGGCGGTCTACCTCTTGCAGGGCCACGATATCCGCGCCTTGCATCACCGCCGCCGCCCGCGCCAGATCATAGCGGCCATCTGCACCAAAGCCGTATTGGATGTTGAAAGACAAAAGGATCATCGCGGCACAGTAGCAGCGGGGCAGGGCGGGGCAAGGGGCTGGACGGGGGCAGAGATGTTTGATCTGAAGGCAGGGCAACGGGGGAAAATGGCATGATCATCGAAGCACCAAAACCAGCGGATTTCAGCGAGTGGGCGCGGCTTTATGCGGGCTATGCGGCATTTTACGGCGTGACCCAGACCGAGGCGATGCGTGCGCAGGTCTGGTCATGGGTGCAAGACCCCGGCCATCCGGTGCAGGCCCTGGTGGCGCGCGGCCCGGCGGGGCTGATCGGGCTGGCCCATGCCCGGGCGTTTTCGCGGCCCTTGTCGGCCAGCACCGGCGGGTTTCTGGATGATCTTTTCGTCGATCCCGCCGCGCGGGGCGGTGGCACGGCCCGCGAACTGATTGCGGCGGTACGCGCGCTGGGGCAGGCGCAGGGCTGGTCGGTGGTGCGCTGGATCACCGCCGCCGACAATGCGGCCGCGCGCGGGCTGTATGATCAGGTGGCCCAGGCGACCAAGTGGGTGACCTATGATATCGCGCTGTAGGCGGGCGCGTTTTCTTTGCACGAATCCCTTGTAATTTCGTCCGAAAAGGCGCATGTGCGCAGGGCGAAAACGCTTTCTATCGACTTCCTCTGTCTCCATCACGGCTTCAGACTCTCGATCCAAGTGACCAAGCCGGGCCATCGCGTGTTGTGGGTGGCGATCTAAGTTAGGAGACTTCACATGGCCAACGGCACAGTGAAATGGTTCAACACCACCAAGGGTTTCGGTTTCATCGCCCCGGCGTCGGGCGGCAAGGACGTGTTCGTTCACGTCTCTGCTGTCGAGCGTGCTGGCATCCGTCAGTTGGATGACGGTCAGGCAGTGACCTTCGACGTCGAAAAGGGCCGTGACGGCCGCGAATCGGCGATCAACCTCGCATTGGCATAAGGCCAAGGGCGGATCAGGGGCGACCTTGATCCACCAAAGCGAACCGGATCGGGGGCAGCGCAAGCTGCCCCCTTTTCATTTGCCGCAAGGGCATTAGGCTGGTCCGCGAAAGCGGGGGGCCATGCAGAACAGAATTGATATCAAGCGTCCGGATGCGCCGGAGCTGGCGGGATTTGGGCCGTATCCGGTGGGGGTGCAAACCCGCGTCATGATCAATCCGGGCCAGATCGACGTGATGGCCGCGACCGAAGCCGCCCAGCCCCGGACCGACCGCGCGTTGACGGTGGAGTATTGGTATCCGGCGGCGGCAGGGACCGTGGCAGGCTGCGACTTTCCGACAATGATGCGCGACGGGCACCGCAAGCTGGTGCTGAACGGAATGGCGGCGCGGGATGCGGCGGCGGGCGATGCCAGCGGGCCTTTGGTGATCATCAGCCACGGCTTTCCCGGCAACCGGATGCTGATGGCGCATTTCGCGGAACATCTGGCCTCGCATGGGTACCGTGTGGCGTCGATTGACCACCGCGACAGCACTTATGACGATCCGGCCTATCTGGGCGGGCAGGCCTTTGGGTCAACGCTGGTGAACCGGCCCTTGGACACGGCTTTTGTGGCGGCGGAACTGGGCGGGGATTACGCGATCATCGGCTATTCAATGGGTGGCTACGGGGCGCTGATTGCCGCCGGGGCCGGGCTGGCCAAGGCGATGGTCACGGCTGAAGGTGCGCCGCCCGCGCGGCTGCTGGCGCGCCATGTCCGCCCCGTGGTTCCGGCGCGGTTGAAGGCGATCCTGCCCATTGGGCCATGGGGGCGGCATAGGGGGTTCTGGGATGCGGCAGGGCTGGCGGCGATGCGGCTGCCCTGTCTGATCATGGCCGGATCGGGCGACGAGGTTTCGGATTACGCCGGTGGCATGCGCCGGATCTTTGCCGAGGCGGGGGGGCCGCGCTGGCTGCTGACCTTTGCCGGGGCCGGTCACAATGCCGCCGCCCCGATCCCCGCCCCAACTGAGAGCTGGCAGCCATCGGAACATCTGGAAGGCCCGCCCCATAACCACTACGCCGATCCGGTCTGGGATACGGTGCGGATGAACAACATCGCCCAGCATTACGCGCTGGCATTTCTGGATTGGCATTTGAAAGGCGACGCAAGCCGCGCCGCCTATTTCGCGCCGGGCTGGAAGGGGTTTGCCGAAGGCCGCGCGCCGGGCCTGTCGTTGGAGGCGCGGGGTTAAGCGGCGGAGGCAACCCGAAAAGCGCTGGCATAAAGGTATTCTTCAAGGTTGGCGCCGGGGCCGACCCGGTCCACGGCGGCGAACAACGCGGTGTCGGCATGGTCTGGTCCGGCCAGCGGCGTCAGCACGCCATGCCATGTGCCGCGGTGCAAATTGATCCCCTGCGCGCCATTGGTCAAAAACGCGCGCGGCGTGCCGGGGATGCCCGCCAGATCCGTGGCCACGATCACCAGAAACTGCTGCTGGTGCAGCGGCGAAAACGCTTGAGAGCCCAAGGGATGCCGTTCGACCAGCGAAAATTCATAAGGCAGGTGCCGGGTCCGGGCCTTAAAGATCGCAACCCCGGCCCGGCCATCGACCATGTCCAGACGGGCAAGGTCGTCATACCGCTGGCACATGCCGTCGTTGATCAGGCGATGGGGACCGGCTGCCTCCAGCACATCCCCGAAGGCGGCGAAGGCGGCGGCGGTCAGGGGTTCAGGCGTCAGGGTGTGCATGAGGGCGCCTTTGGCAGGGGGCGGGGGATATTTGGGGACAGGAATGGGGGAGATGGGGGCAGTCGTTGCGGTAGTTTTTTGCACCGCCCCTTTTGTTACCGGTTGGGGCGATAGGCGCCGGGGCCGCGCAATTGGGCGTGGCGGTTGACGTCCTTGTACAGCAGGTATCGGAACGGGCCGGGACCGGCGGCGTAACAGGCCTGCGGGCAATAGGCGCGCAGCCACATGAAATCGCCTGCCTCCACCTCTACCCAATCCTGATTAAGCTTGTAGACCGCCTTGCCTTCCAGCACGTAAAGCCCGTGTTCCATGACATGGGTTTCTTCAAAGGGGATCAAACCGCCGGGCTGAAAGGTGACGATGTTGACATGGGCGTCGTGGCGCAGGTCGGCGGGATCGACAAAGCGCGTCGTGCCCCAGACGCCTTTGGTGTCGGGCATGGTGATCAAGGGCTGGTCGCGTTCATTGGTCACGATGGGGCTGGGCGGGGCCAAGCCGGGGGCGGGTTCGTACAGCTTGCGGATCCAGTGGAACCGGGCGGGGCTGGCGCCTTCGGCCAGAAGGGTCCATTTCGCGCCGGGCGGGATAAAGGCATAGCCACCGGCGTCCATTTCATATCCCGTGCCGTTGATGGTCAGGGTGGCCAGACCGCCGGTGAAAAACAGGAAATGTTCGATGCCCGCATCCGGATCGGGCGCGTCAGAGCCGCCGCCGGGAGCCACCTCCATCACGTATTGGCTGAAGGTTTCGGAAAAGCCCGACATGGGCCGCGCGATCAGCCACAGCCGGGTGGCGCGCCAGCCGGGCAGATGGCTGGTCACGATGTCGGTGAAACAGCCCTTGGGGATGACGGCATAGGCATTGGTAAAGACCGCGCGCCCGGTCATCAGGGCGGTTTGCGGCGGCAGGCCACCTTGGGGGGCGTAATAGCTGGCAGGGGGGCGGGTCATGGCAGGATATCCTTCAGGCGCAGATGGGCGATGCGTTCAACCTGCGCACAGGCGGTCAGAAATTCGGTGTCAGTGTCATGGTCGATGCGGGTGGCGAAGGCGGCCAGAATGCTGGCCTTGGTCTGGTCGCGCACCGCGATGATGAAGGGAAAGCCGTGGCGCGCCACATAATCGGCATTCAGGCGCTGAAAGGTCGCCCGCTCGTCATCGGTCAGGGCGTCCAGCGCGGCGCTGGATTGTTCCTGCGTGCTTTGCGGCGTCAGGCGTTTGGCGGCGGCGAGTTTGCCGGCAAGGTCCGGATGCGCGCGCAGCACGCCCATGCGTTCCTCGGCAGAGGCAGAGCGGAACATGCGGGCCAGGGCGTTGTGCAGGCCGGTGGCGCTGTCATGCGCGGGGCCAAGTTCCAGCGCAAAAGCCCGCTGCGCGATCCAAGGGGAATGTTCAAAGATGCTGCCGAACCGGTCAACAAACCGCGCTTCGGTCATCTGTGACGGGCGTTCAAACCGCTGGGGCGGGTGGGTTTTCTGCCAATGCCGGGCAATGTCGATGCGGCGTGGAATCCAGACATCGGCATGGCTGCGGGCATAGTCGAGGAATTGCTTCAGCCCGGCAACCTTGCCCGGCCGCCCGATCAGCCGGTTGTGCAGCCCGATCGACATCATCTTGGCGCGCCCCGCCCCGCCTTCGGCATAAAGCGTGTCGAAACTGTCCTTCAGGTAGTCGAAAAACTGCTGGCCGGTGGTATAGCCGGGGGCCGTGGCAAAGCGCATGTCGTTTGCTTCAAGCGTGTAGGGGATCACCAGTTGGTCGCGCGCGCCCACGTCCCGCCAATA
>JANNBI010000243.1:0-2430 GCA_031385345.1 Paracoccaceae bacterium
CTGGCTGGGGATTTGTCCAATCCTCGCAAGACGCCGCGCCACCTGAGCGAGAGCGGTCAGGAACTCGGCGCCGTCGCGGACCTGCGGGCCAAGCGTCTGCGGCGTGGCCCGCAACGCGCGGGCGGTCAGGCTGCCATCGCCCCATAAGGGGTGCGGACGGTCAAACCGCCGCCGATATTTGGCGGCGGCAAGGGTCTGATCGACCCAGCGGTCCAGCACCGCCGCACGAGCCGCCAGCGGATGATGCACCAGCGCCACCGCCAGATGCACCGCATCGCTAAGCAGGACTTGGCGCATGCTCAAACCGTTATCGCCGCATAGGGCCCGGGACCAAACCGGTCCGAGATCTGGGCGACCTCGACCACGGCCCCGGCTGTCACGCCATCTGCGGTCTGATCCGGAAGGCCATAGATCCAGCCCGGTGCGACTACTTCGACCTGACGCAGGACGGTAGCACCTTGGCGGACGCGGATCGCGTAACGCTCACGATCCTCGCCCAGCGGAACCTCGCCCTCGGCCCAAGGGTCGCCGTCGATGCGGGTGCGGCGGATCCAGCCGAGGGTGATGGCGCTGCCGATCTGACCCGAAACGGACAGATGTGCCACCGAATACGGGCGCAGGCCAATGCCCGCAAAGGCCAGTTCCTGATGCACCACGCGCGGATCGCCGTAGCCAAGGGTGGCCAGACCCGTGCGGTAGTGCCGCGACACCCCCCGCGCCGAACTGGCAAGGCTGATCTGCTGCACCGCGACGTCCATCAGCACGACCTGACTGCCCACCGGCCAACTGGCGGGCATGATGCCATTACTGCCCGTCTGCCCGCGCAGGCGCCGCGACAGATCATAGGTTTGCGGGGCGACAAGAACCGCATCGCAGAACTGAAACACCTCCCAGTTGCCCGGCGTGCCGTCCCCGATAAAGGCGGTGTTTGCCCCTGACAGCACCGCCGTCTCTTGGGCGGAGGACAGGGTGCCCGAGGAAAGTTTGACCCGCAGCGCGCCCCCCCGCGCCCAGATCCCGGCGGGTTCCGCCGCAAGCACGCTTTGCGTCACGCCAAAGGTCGCCCCCCGCTCTGCCAGATCACTCAGCGCATAGCCCGCATCTGTGGCCGCAGACCACAGCGCCGTGCTGCCTTGCCAGGGAGAGCAGACAACCGCCAGATGCGGTGCATGGGGCACCTCGTCGCCGGTTAGCAGCGGCAGATCCAGAAACACCGGATAGACCGGTGTCGGCGTTGCAGTGCGGGCAAAGATCGCCGGATCGTCAATTTCCGCACCGGGCGAATAAAGGCCCGGATGAATGCGCGTCGCGGTGATCAATTGCGCCTCGGCGGTTTCGACCGCGTCAATGCGGTAGGTCTTTTCCGACAGAGCGATAACATCGCCTACCCCCAGATCCAACCGCGATGGCGGCAAGGCCAGTCGCAAACTTTCGCGGGCGGCGCGCGCTTCGGACAGCCAGCGTTCGGCAATATCCGTCGCTTCGGACGCGGTCAGCATCAGCGGCAATTCGTTTGATGAGGTGACCTCGACCCCGTCATCCGGAAGGGCGGTTTCCACGGTGCGCGCCGCGAAATCGCCGTCGGCCTGCACGAACCCCAACCGCAACCGGCCAATCGCTTCGGCCGCACTTTGGCGGCTATGGTCGATTGCGCCGTCAATATTGGGGTTCAGCGCCACCTCTTGCGGCAGGACCATTTGTGCGTCCCAGGTTGACCGGCCCCGGAATTGCAGCACGCCGCCCCGTTCAAACCCATCGACCGCATGGGCGAGGTTCAGCGGTTGCAGGTCCGACCGACCGGAACCAAGGCTTGAAATGCCATAGCCGCGCACGATGCCATGCGCCCGCGTCAGATCGACATCATCAAGCGCGCAGCTGTCGCAGATTTCGGCCATGACGGCGGACAGCAGTTGGTTGGACGCGCGCCCGTTCAGCCAATGGCCATGGGCGTAATTCTCGCCGTCGCTCCAGACATCAGACTGGGCCGGGAACACTGGATAGGGCCGCGCATCCCAGGCCCAGGCAAAGCAATGATCCAGATCCACCATCCGCCCGGCATATAGGATCGAGGTCGGATTATTTCCGCTCTGCGCCCAAAACCCGAAGGTGGCGCGCAGATATTGCGCCTGCATAAGATCGTCGCGGTGGCCATTGGACGCGCGCGGCAGCGCAGATTCCGAGGATTTGGCATCCAGGAACAGGTTCGGCTGGTTGGCCCCCTTGTCGATGGCCGCGCAGCCAAATTCGGTGAACCAGAATGGCTTTGATTGCGGCACCCAAGCGGTCGGGGCCGCCTGCCGCACACCGACCAAACGTTGATGATGCGCCTGCTGCCACCAGCTTTTCAGATCCTTGTTGCGATAGACCCAATCCTCGCCATAAGTCCGTCCTGAATGGGCTTGCGCAGCTGCGCTTCCACCCCTTCGGGGC
>JANNBI010000245.1:0-1509 GCA_031385345.1 Paracoccaceae bacterium
CACCAGATCGGGATTGGCATGGCCCAGCGCGTTCACCGCGATCCCGGCGCCCAGATCCAGATAGCGGCTGCCATCCTCGGTCGTCAGCCACGACCCCTCGCCTTTGACAAAGGCCAGCGGGGCGCGGTTGTAGGTCGGCAGAACGGCAGGGATCATCGGGCGGTTTCCTTATGGGCCGGGCCAAGGGGTGCCAAAGCCAGAGAGAAAGGTCAACAATGTTGGACGGGGGATGGGCGAGGCGCAGCGATCTTGGACGGCCGACCCGGCAGGGGGGCGGCGGCGGACGCGGTCAGCGTCGGCGTCGGGGCGATTGAAAGGGCGCGCGAGTGCTCATTTCTCTTCCCTAACAAGGAAAATTGCAGGGGGGAAGTCAAAAGTTTCGCCGCGCCCGGTGGGCAAGATTGCAGTCACCGCAGATGGCCCGGTCCGCGAACGAACCCGCCGAGCCGTGCGCCGTTTCCCCTGCAAACGGCGCGGGCAGGCCCGCCGCACGCGCGACCCTTGCCAGATGGCCCACCCCCGCGCGCCTTCGATGTGGTCTAAATATTCCCCCCCGGAGGGTTCCACCGCCGCCGCATATACCGCGGGTCCTGAAAACACCCCCCCTTACCCCGCACAGATCTCGGCCAGCATCTGGATGACCGGCGGATAGTACTCTGACAGATAGCCGTCCTCGGTGTCCAGCACCGACAGGAACACCGCCACCCGCCCGGTCTGCATATCCACCAGCATGTATTGCCCGCCATAACCGCCATGACCCAGCCAGCGTCCGTCGGTGTTGAACTGGTTGGAATAGCGCAGATGGGCGCGGGGTGGCGGCATCATCACGCCGCGGGTCCGGGTTTCGTCCAGAAAGGCGGCTGATCCGAACTGGCGGCCCTCAACCCCGGCCCCCCGCCGCGCGATCAGCAGGCCATAGCGCGCCAGATCCCGTGCGGTCAGGCACAGCCCGCCGTTCATCAGCGGAAATCCGGTGCGGTCGCCCGCTGCATGGACCGCACCTTCGACCCCGGCCGCATCGGCCAGATCGGCCAGATAATCGGCCATTCGCCGGCCCGAGACTTGCTCGGCCACCGCCGCCAGAACATCGGTGTTGGCGCTGCGGTACATGCAGAACCGGGTCGGATTGCGGGTGTCGGTGGTTCCGGCTTGCAGCCCGATTGCGGCCAGAAAGGATTTTCCGTCCTGCTCCGAATTGGCAGGCAGGCGCATCCCGGTCGCCGCCTCGTGCTGGAACACCATCGCATCGGGGTTCAGGTAATCCTCGTCATAGGCATTGCGCAGGTTCATATCCGCGATGTCCTGCAGCTTGGCCCCGGCATAGCCTGCCCCGAGCCAGGGCAGATAGCTGCCTGCCGTCCGCTCCATATCCAGTTTGCCGTCGTCGCGCAGCGTTCCGCTGACCAGATTCATCACGGTTTTAGAGATCGACATGATCGAATGCGGCTGATCTTCGGGGAAATCCGGCGCGTAGCGTTCGAACAAGATGCGCCCGCCCTCGGCCACGAC
>JANNBI010000254.1:0-5613 GCA_031385345.1 Paracoccaceae bacterium
CCCCCCCCCCCCCCCTCCGCGCCCCGTCCGCCACCGCCGTCGCTCCGGCCTCCGTTGGTTACTTCAATACAACCACCCCCCCGCCGCGGTGGGGGGGGGGGGGGGGGGGCGCGCCCCCCCGCCCCCCGCAAACCAAAAAGGGCGGCCCCTGCGGACCGCCCCCTTCTCAACGCTCGCGAAACCCTTACTTCGTATTCCCCAGCGCCTTGAACCGCGCCGGATCGCGTGTGGCCAGCATCGATGCCAACCCGAACCCGATTGCGGCGAACACCAGCACCAGCCCCGGCAGTCCCCACGACAGGATCCCGCCCGCGCCAGTCAGCGCCCCGAAATCGCGGAAGATGATGATGAACAGATAGCCCATCACCAACCCGGTCACAGCCGGGAACACCTTAGTCGAAATCACGTTTTCCCCCATCGCATCGCGCGCGAAGAATCCGATCACCGCGAAGGATGTCAGCGCCATCAGCCCCAGCACCCCCAAGGTGCCCAGCTGCGTCAGCCAGACAAACAGGTTCAGCACCGGATCCAGACCCTGCACCACAAACAGCGTCACCACCGCCAGCGCAATCACGGTCTGGATGATTGATCCGATATGCGGGCTTTGGTGCTGGCTATGCGTGGTGCCGATGCGGTCGGGCAGGATCCCCTCACGCCCGGCCACGAACTTGTACCGCGCGACGGCATTGTGGAAGGCCAGCACGGCGGCAAAGATCGAGGTCATGAACAACACGCCCATCACATTGGTCAGCGTGCCGCCAATATAGCGCCCGCCCAGATCAAACAAGAATACGGACGGGTCCGGCAGGCCTTGCAAAGTCGGCAACAGCTTGTCCACACCCACGCCCATTGTCATCAGCCAGGCGGTCAGGGTGTAGAAAATCCCGATGGCCAGAACCGAGAAATAGGTGGCCTTGGGCACGGTGACCGATGGATTCTTGGCCTCTTCGGAATAGATCGTGGTCGCCTCAAAACCGATGAACCCGGCAAAGCAGAACAAGAACCCGATTGACGGCACCCCGGATGTTATCTGGCCCCAGGTAAAGGGTTGCAGGTTCAGCCCAGCATCGCCGCCCGAAATCAGGATCGACAGATCAAGGATGACCACGATGGCGAATTCCAGAAGAACCAGCACCATCAACACCTTGGCTGACAGATCGACCTGCCGATAGCCCAGAACCGCGATGACTGCAATGGCGAGATAGCTCCAGATATACCACTCCAGCACGATGCCCCATTGCGAAAAGGTGCCGCTGGCCACGGCGCCAAACAGCCCCAACAGCCCGACCTGCATCGCGTTATAAGACAGGATCGCCACCATGGCCGCCGCCCCGCCCATCCGCCCGCCCAGACCCTGGGCGGTAAAGGCGTAAAATGCCCCGGCGTTCCTGATATGGCGCGACATAGCGACATAGCCGACCGAAAACAGCAGCAGGATCACCGTCACGATGGCAAAACTGCCCGCGATCCCCGCGCCATTGCCAAACAGCATCGAGGGCGGAATCCCGCCCCCCGCCCCGGTCAAAGGTGCCGCTGCCGACACGACCAGAAAGCTGATCGACGCAACGCCAAGCGAGTTTTTCTTCAGTTGATTGGTTGGAATCCCAGAGGCATCGCTCATGCGCGCGCTCCTTTGCTGTGACACGTCCCTGACATGATCTGTTCCCTTTGTTGGTTGGGGCGCGATGGTGGTCCATCGTCGGTTTATTATATGAACCGATGGTTCATAAATAGTGTGACGGCTTGCCAATGACCTGTCAACAAATTTGCGCAGTTGAACTTTCGCGGCGCGCGCCCCATGTGCTAAGGCCTATGGACAGGGGGCGACATGCGGCTGGGCTATGTGTCAATGCAGGGGCGCGGCGCGAATGACGCGCTGTTGGCCCGGGTAGTGGATCTGGCCGAGGCGCAGGGTCTGGCCCTTGCCGGCTGCGTGCAATTCAACACCGACCGCGTCGGCAGCGACGATTGCGACATGGACCTGCGCATTCTGGGCGGCGGTCCCTTGGTGCGGATAAATCAGCGGTTGGGGGTGGGGTCAAAGGGCTGCAAGCTGGACCCCGGCGCGCTGGAATCCGCCGTGGCCGAGGTGACGGCCCGTCTGGGCAGCGCGAAAATCCTGATCGTCAACAAATTCGGCAAGCACGAATCCTTGGGCCGTGGCTTTCGCCCCTTGGTGGCCGAGGCGCTGACGCTGGATATGGACGTGATCCTTGGCGTCAACCGCCTGAACCTGGACAATTTTCTGGAATTCGCCGGTGATTTCGCCCAGGCCCTGCCCGAAGATCCCGCCGCAATCCTTGCCTTCCTGAACGACCCCGCACAATAGCCCGCGCCCCCGTTGAAGGCGCGGATCATGGCGTTCGAACCGTCAGTCCTGCGCGCGACCCTGATAGGAATAATCTTCGGTGTTGATCACGATCTTGATCCCCGGCCCGATATGCGGCGGCACCAGAACCCGCAAGCCATTGGTGCAGATCGCGGGCTTATAGGACGACGACGCGGTCTGCCCCTTCACCACCGGCTCGGTTTCGGCAATCTCGACCGTCACGCGCTGCGGCAGCGTCATGGCAATCGCCGCATCTTCATAGGTTTGCAAATAGACCTTCATCCCGTCGGTCAAAAACACCTTGTCGTCGCCCACGACATCGCCCGACACTGCCAATTGCTCATAAGTTTCGGGGTTCATGAAGTGATAACCTTCGCCGTCCTCATACAGGAAATCATACTCACGCTCGTCAACGCTGGCCTTTTCAACCATCTCGGTCGTGCGCCAACGTTCGGCCACCTTCACCCCGTCCGAAATGCGCCGCATATCGACGCTGGTGGTCGGCGTGCCCTTTCCGGGATGGAAGTTTTCCGATTTCAGCACCAGATAAAGACGGTTCTCCATCTCTACGATATTGCCCTTGCGCAGCGACGAAGCGATGACTTTGACCACGGTTCTTTCCTTGTGCCCTGATGTGGCCCAGACTATGGGGCCGAAGTGATTGCGCCGCAATTAGCGCATCCCGATCGAAATCTCTAGTCCAAAGGGTCCAGATACATGGTCATTCCTTGGTGGAACCCGCAATTCCATGCTGACCGCCGCCCCGTGCTGCTGGCCCGCAACCGGATTCAGGCGGCGCTGCGGCTTTGGTTGGCTGAAGACGGCTTTACCGAGGTGGACCCCGCCGCCCTTGTCCTCTCACCGGGAAATGAGACGCATCTGCACGCCTTTGCCACCACGTCCCTTGGCAACGATGGGCAGGTGCTGCCGCGCTATCTGCACACCTCGCCGGAATTTGCGATGAAAAAGCTGCTGGCGGCGGGCGAGACGCGCATCGCCGCCTTTGCCCATGTGTTTCGCAACCGTGAACGCGGCGCGCTGCATTCCCCCGAATTCGTCATGCTGGAATGGTACCGCGTGGGGCAATCCTACGAGGTGCTGATGCAGGACGTGGCCACCTTTGCCCAGATTGCCGCGCGTCAGGCGGGCAGCGCGCTGCTGCGCTTTCGCGACAAGACCTGCGATCCCTTCGCGCCCTTTGAACGGCTGTCGGTGGCGCGGGCGTTTCAGACCTATGCCGGGATCGACCTGCTGGCGACGATGGATGATCAGGGTGTGCCCGATGCCACCGCCCTGTCCGCGCAGATGGTCCGCGAGGGGGTTTCCCATGCAAACGACGACACTTGGTCAGACATGCTGTCGCGTATTCTGGGCGAAAAGGTCGAACCGCAGCTTGGAAATGGCCGTCTGACCGTCTTGGATCACTATCCGGCGGCCGAGGCGGCGCTGGCCCGCCGCACCCCCCACGATCCCCGCCTTGCCGAAAGGTTTGAGGTTTACGCCTGCGGGGTCGAATTGGCCAACGGCTTTGGCGAATTGACCAACCCTACCGAACAGCGCCACCGCTTTGCCTTGGAAATGGCCGAGAAATCAAGGATCTACGGCGAAACCTATCCCTTGGACGAGGATTTTTTGGCCGCCCTTGCCCATATGCCCGCCGCCGCCGGCATGGCCATGGGCTTTGACCGGCTGGTCATGCTGGCCACCGGCGCGCCGCGCATCGACGATGTGATCTGGGCGCCGCCGGCCTGAAATTTGACGTCCTGAGTGTGAAGCTTGGTTAAAAAAGTACAAGTTGTTCTCGAACAAGTTTTGCGAACCATTCTCAGGTCACCATCCCGCGGTCCCAAAACCCCAAACCTGTGCATTGACCTTCGCCCCGCCCAATGCCATTTCCCTAGGAAAGCTTGCAGAAAAGGGGAAAATCCATGCCCGTCTATCGGTCCAGAACCACCACCCATGGCCGCAACATGGCCGGCGCCCGCGGCCTGTGGCGCGCCACCGGCATGAAGGACGGCGATTTCGGCAAGCCCATCATCGCCATCGTGAATTCCTTCACCCAGTTCGTCCCCGGCCACGTCCATCTGAAAGACCTTGGCCAGATGGTCGCGCGGGAAGTTGAAGCGGCGGGTGGCGTGGCGAAAGAGTTTAACACCATCGCCGTCGATGACGGCATTGCGATGGGCCATGACGGCATGCTGTATTCGCTGCCCTCGCGCGAACTGATTGCGGATTCGGTTGAATATATGGTCAACGCCCATTGCGCCGACGCCATGGTCTGCATCTCGAACTGTGACAAGATCACCCCCGGAATGCTGATGGCCGCGATGCGCCTGAACATCCCGGTGGTCTTTGTGTCGGGTGGCCCGATGGAGGCTGGGAAGGCCGTGATCAAGGGCCGGGAAATCGCGCTGGATCTGGTTGACGCCATGGTCGTGGCCGCCGATGACAGCTATTCCGACGCCGAGGTGGAGGAGATCGAAAAGGCCGCTTGCCCGACCTGCGGGTCGTGTTCCGGCATGTTCACCGCCAATTCGATGAACTGCCTGACCGAGGCTCTGGGTCTGTCGCTGCCCGGAAACGGATCGACCCTTGCCACCCATGCCGACCGTCAGCGCCTGTTCGTCGAGGCGGGGCATCTGATCGTCGATATCACCAAACGCTATTACGAACAGGACGACGCCAGCATCCTGCCCCGGAACGTCGCCAACAAGCAGGCGTTTGAAAACGCCATGGCGCTGGACATCGCGATGGGCGGATCGACCAACACGGTGCTGCAAGTTCTGGCCGCCGCCCACGAAGGCGAGATCGACTTTACCATGGCCGATATCGACGCCATGTCGCGCCGGGTGCCTTGCCTGTCCAAGGTCGCCCCCGCCAAACAGGATGTCCATATGGAAGATGTCCACCGCGCCGGCGGCATCATGGCGATTCTGGGCCAGTTGGATGTGGCGGGCCTGTTGAACCGCGACTGCGTCACCGTCCATTCCCCAACGATGGGGGCCGCACTGGACCATTGGGATATCAGCCGCACCAACCAAGCCTCGGTTCGTGAGTTTTTCAAGGCAGCCCCCGGCAATGTCCGCACCGCCGTCGCCTTCTCGCAATCCAAGCGCTATGCCGAACTGGATCTGGACCGCGAACATGGCGTGATCCGGTCGGCCAAACACGCCTTTTCCAAGGATGGCGGATTGGCGGTGCTGTCGGGCAATATCGCGCCGGATGGCTGTATCGTGAAAACCGCCGGGGTGGACGAGTCTATTCTGGTGTTCTCCGGCCCCGCG
>JANNBI010000258.1:0-15686 GCA_031385345.1 Paracoccaceae bacterium
TTGGCTGGCGCAGGAATATGACTGGCTGAAACAGCGCGACCCCTCGCGCATGGTCTGCGACAATTCCCCCTGCAACGCCAATTTCCACGTCAAAACCGACATCAACGACTTTCACTATTACCGCTCGGTCCCCGAACGCCGTGCCGAATGGGATCAACTGACCGCCGAATTTGCCCAAGGCGCAGACTGGACCTTTACCCCCTACGGTGATGCGCAGCGGCGCGGTGATGAACCGCTGGTCGTGTCCGAATTTGGCGTTTGGGGCCTGCCCAATCCCGCCCAAGTGACCATCAAAGGGGAGGAGCCTTGGTGGATGGGCACCGGCGGCACCTGGGGCGACGGCGCCGCCTATCCCCACGGCATTCAGGACCGGTTCGACACTTTGCAACTGAAGTCGGTGTTCGGCAGCTTTGACGCCTTCATCACCGCCGCCCAGTGGTATCAGTTCGACAACCTGAAGTACGAGATCGAGGTGATGCGCTCATGGCCGCAAATTCAGGGCTATGTCATTACAGAATTTACCGATGTTCATTGGGAGTCTAACGGACTTCTGGATATGAACCGCAACCCCCGGGTGTTCCACGACCGGTTTGCCGAGGTTAACGCCGATGTGGTGATCGTGCCGGGCGTCACGCATTACTCCGGTTGGGCCGGGGATGCGCTGACCTTCGGGCTGTCGGTGGCCACGGGCGGGCGGGCGCTGTCCGGCGCGGTTTTGCACTGGAAAGCCGGCGATCACGCCAGCGGCCAGATTGTTTTGCCGCCGACCGACGCCCTGTCTTTGGCCGATCTTGGCAAGGTCACTTTGACCCTACCGCAGGCCGCGAACCACATGCTGACCGTCCATCTGACCCTGATGGACGGGCAGACCGAAATCACCCGAAACCGCTTTGATATCGCCGTCTATGCCCGCCCGACGCCGCAAACCCTGCCCAGCATCGCCAGCGACGATCCTGCGATCCTGGCCTATGTGCAGGCTTTGGGCTATCCCACCGCCCCCGCCGACAAGGCCGATATCACCCTTGCCCGCGCGCTGACCCCGCAGGATCTTGCGCGCCTGCAATCAGGGGCGAAATACCTGCTGCTTCTGGGCGAAGGCTCTGAAACAAAACAGCAAATCCGCACCGATGCGCCGCGCCGTGAACCGCCCTTCATGCCGATCCTTGATGATATCCCCGGCCTTCCCGGCGGAGTTGAATTGCAACTGCCCAATATGGTGCTGCATCCCCGTCACGGCTCCATGTGGCGCGGCGACTGGATCGCGGGCTTTTCCTGGATTCGCCGCGCGGGGGTCTTTGCCGACATTCCCGGCGGCCCCTTGGTCGATCTGTCCTTTGACCGCGTGATCCCGCATCACGTCCTGACCGGTTTCCGCGCGTGGGAGTTTGGCGGCCCGGTCCATTCCGGCACCGTCGTCGGCTGGGCGCATAAACCCGCCGCTTTCATTGCCGAACGACGTATTGGGCAGGGCCATCTGGTCGCCAACACCTTCCGGCTGACCGGCGACGCCCCCCACCATGACCCGGTTGCCAGCACCATCCTTGCCGCCCTGATTCGCCTGACCGACAAAGGACCGCAAGCCTAAAGAGTATCCCCTTCACCGATATGTATCGGAAAATACGGTTGACACACGGAACCAGCGTCTCATACTTGATCGCACAGGATCAGGTCCAAACCGCACCAAGGCCAAACTGCACCAAGGGTTGAGGAGCCCGCAGTTTGAACGTGACACGAAGTTTGACTTGAAACGGATCGGAACGCACGCGCCGGCGGACCGCAGGAGGATCACTAGGCGCGGGGGCAAACTGGCCCCGTAACGCAGGGAGGAACTGGAATGATGAAGAACCTATTGGGGGCCGCTGGCTTGATGGCCCTTTTGGCCGCGGGCGCTGCCCAGGCCAAGGAAACCGTGATCTGGTGGGACTTTCTGGGCGGCGGCGACGGCGCGCGGATGAAAACCCTGCTGGAGGAGTTCAACGCAGAACACGCCGACAGCATCGAAATTCAGGCCACCACACTGGATTGGGGCATCCCCTTCTATACCAAGGTGCAAACCTCGGCTGCCGTGGGCGAAGGCCCCGATGTCATGACCTACCACGCTTCGCGCCTGCCGCTGGCCGTCAGCCAAAGCACGCTTTCGGAACTGACGCCCGATGATATGGCCGTCATGGGCATGACGCCCGACACCTTTGCCGCCGCCACCTGGGACGCGGTCAATGTCGATGGCAAACAATATGCCGTGCCCTTCGACACCCATCCGATCGTTCTGTACTACAACAAGGACAAGCTGGAAGCGGCTGGCCTTCTGGGCGCGGACGGTCTGCCGACCGGTCTGAACGGCATCGACAACTTCTCGGCCGCGATGGCCAAACTGCAAGAGGGCGGCACCAAATGGGGCATGGCCATCACCACCGCTGACGGCGGTTTCGCCTTCCGCACGATCTATTCCTACCTCTGCCAGCAGAACGGCTCCATCGGCAGCGATGGCGCCTGGCTGGTCGATGACAACGCCGAAAAACTGGCCAATTCGGTTCAGGTCATCGCGGATTGGGTGTCCAACGGCTATGCGCCGTCCTACACCGAATATCCTGCCGCCGTGGCCCTGTTCACCTCGGGCGAGGCGGCCTTCATGATCAACGGTGTCTGGGAAGTCCCCACCATGGTTGACCTTGAAAAGAACGGCAAGCTGTTCAACTGGGGGGCGATCGAGCTGCCCGTCATGTTCGACAAGCCCTGCACCTATGCCGACAGCCACGCCTTCGCGATCCCGAACAACGCCGGCAAACCCGCCACTCCGGAAAAGCACGCTGCTGTTCTGGAAGTGATCAAGTGGATGTCCGAGCATTCGTTGTTCTGGGCCTCGGCTGGTCATATCCCGGCCAACAAATCGGTTCAGGAACTGCCGGAATATCTGGCGATGCAGCCACAGGCGACCTATGCCACGCTGATCCCCAATCAGGTGTTCGATCCGAAATCGGTCTTTGCCGGTGTCGCCTCGCCCCTGTTTGACGCAGCCGGCAACGCCTTTACCGCGGCCATGAACGGCGAGGTTTCGCCCGCAGATGCCGTGGCCGAGATGAAAGCCTCACTCGACGCGCTGCAATAAGCCCTGCAAACGTTGGCAATGTCCGGTCCGCATCCGTGGACCGGGCCTTGCCGCCCCCTGATCCAGCGTTTTTCGCGTCAAGGACAGCATCAGCATTATGAACAATCTTCGAAACCAAACCCTAGTTGCGGCGGTTCTGGTCGCCCCTTTCGTGGCGATCTATTCCTGGATGTTCCTGTATCCAACTTTTCAGATGATACAGCTGTCCCTGACCGACGCCCCCCTGATCGGTGAGGGGAAATATATCGGTCTCGCCAATTATGACCGGCTGATCCACGACAAGACCTTTGGCAAAGCCATCTGGAACACCGCCTATTTCGTCTTGCTGACCGTGATCCCCGGCACCGCCGCCGCCCTTGGCATCGCGCTGATGGTGTCGCGGCTGAAAGGCTGGCTGCAAAGCCTGATCCTGTCCGCGTTCTTTCTGCCCTTCGTGCTGCCCGTCACCGTGGTCTATCTGCTGTGGCAATGGATGTTCGACATCCAGTTCGGCATCATGCAGGCCGTGCTGGAACCGATTTATGGCCAGACCGTCAACGTCTGGCGCAGCCTGCCGTTCTTCATGCCCACAGTCGCCCTGCTGACGATCTGGTGGACCAACGGCTTTTCGATCCTGCTGTTCCTTTCTGGCCTGCGCAACATCCCGAAAGAGCTTTACGAGGCCGCATCCCTTGACGGCGCGACCCGCTGGCAGCTCTTCGCCCGCATCACTTGGCCGCTGATCTGGCCTGTGACCGTTTTGTGCCTGACGATCCAACTGATCCTGCAACTGAAGATCTTTGATCAGGTCTATCTGTTTGCCGCAGGCGGGCGCACCCAATCCACCATGGTTCTGGTGCAATACATCTTTGATCAGGCCTTCGTGCATAATGACGGCGGCTATGCGGCCACCATCGCCGTGGCGTTGTTTGTCATCGTCGTGACCTTCTCGGTCTTTCAGTTTCAGATCCTGCGCATCCGGGGGCCACAATGACCGCATTACCCATCCCCGCCAAACGCCGGATCAACATCGGCTCGGTTCTTCTGACCCTGCTGACCCTTCTGTGCGCCTTCATCTGGTTCTTCCCGATCTACTGGGCCATGGTCACGTCCCTGCGCACCGATGACGAAGCCGTCTCGGCCGGGTTTTCGCTGATCCCGGCCAACCCGACCCTGTCCAGCTTTATCTATGTGATCCAGAACTCCAACATCGGGCGCTGGTATCTGAATTCGACCGTCACCTCGGTGATGATCACCGTGATCACCGTCTTTATGGCGGCCTGCTGCGGCTATGCGATTTCGCAACTGCGCTTTCCCGGCCGCACTGCGCTGTGGTGGACGATCCTGGCCTCGTTCATGGTGCCGGTTCAGGCGCTGATCGTGAACCATTACGTCATCATGGCCAATGTCGATCTGCTGAACACCTATCCCGGCATCATCCTGCCCATGCTGATCTCGCCGGTCACGGTGATCGTCTATAAGCAATTCTTCGACGGCCTGCCGCGCGAATACCGCGAGGCGGCGCTGATGGACGGCGCGACCGAATTTCAGCTGCTGTTCCGCGTCTTTATCCCGATGAACTGGGGCGTGACGGCGGCCTTGTCGATCATCACCTATATCGGTGCCTGGAACGCTTTCCTGTGGCCCTTCTTGGCCGTCAGCACCGAAGAGATGATGACCGTCACCGTTGGCATTTCGCAGGTGCAGGATGCCTACGGCGTCGCCTATGCCCGCGTGCTGGCCGGGGCCGTCATGGCCGGTCTGCCGGTGGCGCTGGCCTATCTTCTGTTCCAGCGTCGCGTGACGCAGGCAATCACACTTTCGGCAGGGATCAAGGGCTGATGCGGTCCGCATTTCCCGCGCACCGCACTGCCTGCCCGCACATCCTGAAGGAGCTATCATGGCCTCGGTAGAGATCAAGAATATCAAGAAAAGCTACGGCGCTGTTCAGGTCATCGCGGATCTGTCCCTGTCGGTTGATGACGGCAGCTTTTGCGCCCTGCTTGGCCCCTCGGGCTGCGGCAAATCCACCCTTCTGCGCATGATCGCGGGGCTGGAAGAGGTGTCTGGCGGCTCTGTTCATATCGGGGACCGCGACATCACCTTTGAAGAACCTGCCAAGCGCAAGGTCGCGATGGTGTTCCAGAACTACGCGCTGTACCCGCATCTGACCGTCCGCCAGAACGTCGCCTTTTCGCTGTCACTGGCCGGGCTGCCCAAGGCCGAACAGAACAGCCGGGCCGATGTCGTGGCCAAGATGCTGCAACTTGAACCGCTGATGGAACGCCGCCCGGCCCAGCTTTCGGGCGGTCAGCGTCAGCGCGTCGCCATTGGCCGCGCCTTGGTGCGCGATCCGCAGGTGTTCCTGTTCGACGAACCCCTGTCCAACCTTGACGCCCTGCTGCGCGTCCAGATGCGGCTGGAACTGGCCAAACTGCACAATGACCTGAAAACCACGATGATCTATGTCACCCATGATCAGGTAGAGGCTATGACCTTGGCCGACAAGATCGTCGTGCTGGACAAGGGTGAGATTTCGCAGGTCGGCCGTCCCTGGGATCTGTACAACACCCCCGCCAACCGCTTTGTAGCGGGCTTTATCGGCTCTCCCTCGATGAACTTTCTGCCCGCGCAGGTGCAAAGCAGCGCCTCGGGCCTGTCGGTCAGCATCGGCAGCGCCAGCCTGTCGCTTCCCCCCCGCGCCATGCCATCCTTTACCGGCACGCAAACCGTCGAACTGGGCATCCGCCCCGAGGATGTGACACTGACCACCCCAGGTGCTGGCCATATCGACGGCAAATCCACCGTGGTCGAATATTTGGGCAACACCACCTATGCCTATATCGACACCGCCTATGGCATGATCACGGTTGAAACCAGCAACGGCCACGGCTTGACCGCCGGAACCGCCGTGGGCCTGACCCTTGCCGCCGACAAGGCCCATGTGTTTGACTCCGCCGGCAAGGCATGGCCAAAGGCGGCATGAACGCATTCGGCACCGCAGATGGCCATCCGGCCCAGATCCATGAAATAAAAGGTCCGGGCGGCCTGCGCGCCGCCGTGACCCCCTTTGGCGCGCGTCTGGTGCAGCTTTGGGTGCCCGACCGCGCCGGCGTTCTGGCCGACATCGTGCTGGGCCATGACACAGCGCAGGACTATCTGGACCACCCGACCTATTTCGGCGCCACCTGTGGCCGCTACGCCAACCGCATCGCCGGGGGCCAGTTTCGGCTGGACGGCGTGACGCATCAACTGGACCAGAACGAAGGGCCAAACCACCTGCACGGCGGCCGCGCCGGGTTTGACAAGAAACACTGGCAGGTTGCCGACCTTGGCCCCCACCACATCACCCTGACCGCAACCTCGTTCGAGGATGAGATGGGCTATCCCGGTGCCTGCACCCTGACCACGACCTACCGCTTTACCCCTGCCGGGGCGCTGCGCATCGACATGACCGCCACCACGACGCAGCCCACCGTGATCAACATCGTCAACCACGCCTATTTCAACATGGCCGGTCACGCTGCCGGATCGGTTCTGGACCAGCATCTTCAGGTCGCCGCCAATCATTACACCCCCGTCACCCCCGATCTTCTGACGACGGGAGAGGTTATGTCTGTCGCCAATACCGGCTACGATTTCCGCCAACCCCGCCCGCTGTCGCAGGCCATGGCCAGCGATCCCGCCCTGTCAGACGCCTACGATCACAATTGGTGCCTGACCGGCACCGGTGACCCCGACGGCCTGCATCCCTGCGCGGTGTTCACCGATCCCGCCTCGGGCCGCAGCCTGACCCTGCGCACCGATCAGCCCGGCGTGCAGATCTATGTCTGCGGTCAGATGCACCACCCGGTTCCGGGCAAGGGCGGCGCTGCCTATCGCCGCTTTGCCGGGCTGACGCTGGAAACCCAGCGCTTTCCCTGCTCCCCCAACTATCCGCAATTCCCCAGCGCCCGGCTGGACCCCGGCCAGACCTATGCCCACGCGATGGAATTCACCTTTTCCCCGGAATAAAGTCCCGCCGCACCTTACTCCCTTAACCAGACCTGCATCGGGTTTGATCCCCGGTTGCACCAGATGTAATAGGGCACTCCGATCAGCGTCACCGGCACCTCCTGCGCCGGGGTGTCGCGGTACAGAACATGGGCCCAGCCCGCATCACTGACCGCCGCGCCCAGACCTTCCACCACCGCGATCCCACCCAACAGATCCGCCCGGAAGCGCGAGGTCAACTTCCCCCCGCGCGGCAAGCGCAGCCGCGCCACCGGGGCCGCCTGATCCACCTGTTCAAAGCAATAGATCAGCGGCCCGCGCCGCACCGCCACCCGCCCCAGATCGGCACGCACTTCGGGATGGGCATAACAGCGCACCGCCTCCATCGGCAGATCCATTTCCACCACATCGCCCTTGCCCCAGACCCGCGTGATCCGGGCATAGCCGCGTTCCGGCACCACCGGCACCGTTACGCCGTTCACCCGCAAACCGGCCCCTTTGCACCAGCCCGGCACCCGCAGCGACAACGTGAACTCCCCCGCGCCCTCGGGATCGACCGCCACCCTGATCGCCCCGTCCCAAGGGTAATTCGACGTCTCGGTCACCGTCACATGACCCCCGGCCACCGCCAGCCGCGCTTGCGCGCCGCCGTACAGATGCACCGCCACTTCGGCCTCGGCCAACCCGAACACATAGCCGCCGATCGACGCCACCAGCCGCGCCACATTCATCGTGCAGCAGGGGCAGGGATGCCAGTCCCAGCGTTTGTGGCTGCCATCCGACTCCAGTTTGTTGTCATAAAAATACTGCGTGCCGTCCTGCGACAGCCCCGCCAGCGCATTGTTGTACAGCGCCAGTTCCAGCATGTCGGCATATTGCCCGTCGAGGTCGAGGTTCAGCATCCGCGCCGCCCAGAACACCATCGCCACCGATGCGCAGGTTTCGGCATAGGCGGTGTCGTTGGGCAGGGCGTAATCCGTGGTGAACCCTTCATTGCTGGCCGACGGGCCAAAGCCGCCGGTCACATACATCCGGGTTTCGGTCACATCGCGCCACAGCACCTCGCAGGCCGCTTTCAGGTCGGCATCGTCATGTTCTGCCGCCAGATCGGCCATCGCAGTATACATATAGATCGCGCGCACCGCATGGCCGACGACCTTGGTCTGCTGGCGCACCGGCAGATGCGACTGGCCATATTCATAGGTGCCCTGACCAAAGGCGTCCGGTGCCTCGCCCCGCGCGTCGCGTTCGATGTCAAAGTAATGCGGCTGCGCGCCACGCTCGTCGATGAAATAGCTGGCAAGGTCCAGAAACTTGGCTTTGCCCGTCGCATGATAGGCCTTCACCAGCGCCAGTTCGATTTCCTGATGCCCCGGATAGCCGCGCTTTTGCCCCGGCCCCCGGCCAAAGGTCGCGGCGATATGGTCGGTGTAGCGCTCCATCACCTTTAGCATCCGCGCACGTCCCGTCGCATGGAAATAGGCCACCGCCCCTTCCAGAAGATGCCCGCAATTGTACAATTCGTGGTTGTCGCGCAGATTGGTCCAGCGGTTTTCCGGCTCGCGCGCCAGATACCACAGGTTCAAATACCCGTCCGGGGCCTGCGCCTTTTCCAGATCATCAACGATCTCTTCGATCTGCGCCTCGATCACCGCATCGCGCCGGTGCGACAGCGCAAAACTCGCCGCCTCCACCCATTTGCCGATGTCGCTGTCCCAGAAGATCTGCGTGGTGAACCCGTTGGTCCGGCGTGGAATGGTCAGCGGCGGCGTCGGGTGCAGCAGCTTCAGCGACTGCAACATGTTGTGGCTTTCCAACTGCTTGTACTGGCTGGGGATGGTGCGCGTCAGCACCGTGTCCAAACGCTCACCCCAGAATTTGCCTTGGATCTTCACGGCGGAAAACGGAACAGAGGAGTATTTGCGCATAGGGCCTCCAAAGGCAGGGATTCAGGTGGACTGTCGGCGGATCAGACTGCACGGCAGCCGCACGGTGCCGCTTATCTTGGTGCCGCGGATCATTTCGGCCATGCGCCGCCCGGCCTCGGTCCCCAGTTCGCGCAGGTTCATGTCGACCGATGTCAGGGGCGGGCGCGCCGCCTCGGCCATCACCAGCCAATTGTCAAAGCCGATCAGCGCCACATCATCCGGCACGGCAAACCCCGCCTCGCGCAGCGCATCCGCCGCCCCGCGCGCGATCTGGTCATTGCCGCAGAACATCGCATCGGGCCGCGGGGTCTGCGCCATCAGCGCCGCCGCCCCTTCGCGCCCCCAGGCTTCGGACCAGGGACCATGCAGCACCGCACCGGCCTTGTCGCCCGAAGCCTCGGCCCAGCCCTTTTGCCGCAACCGTACCGCCTCAAACTGCTCGGGTCCGGTCAGATGGGCGATCCTTTTGCGCCCCTGCGCCAGCAACGCCTCCACCGCCATCTGCGCGCCACCCTCATCATCGGGCAGCAGCGTCAGCGCCTCGGGGTCGTCGGACTGCGAATAGACGAAAATCACCGGCAGCCCGATCCCTTCCAGCTCCACCGCCGGTCTGCGGTCCGCCCGACGAGAGGTGACGACGATTCCGTCGATCTGCTTGGCCATCAACTGCGCCAGATGTTCGCGTTCGCGCGCGGGGTCGTCGGTGGCGTTGCACATGAACACCCCGATGCCATGCGCCGACAACACGCCTTCCAGCCCCTCCATGATCGGCATGGTAAAGCGCCCGAAACTGTCATTGGAAATCAGCCCGACCGCACCGGACAGCCCCGAATGCAGGCTTTTGGCCAGCACATTGGGGCGATATTTCAGCGCCGCCACCGCCACCATCACCCGCGCACGCGTCGCCTGCGACAAGGTGCCGGTCTGGTTCAGCGCCTTGGACACCGTGCCAACCGACACCCCCGCCGCCCGCGCCACATCATGGATCGTCGCTGCCTTCATCGCACCGCCCCCCTGCGAAGATCCGGCCAAAAACCATCACATCCGCCAACGGAAAAGCTTTTCCGACCCCAGAATTCCGCGATCCCGGCGTTTCTGTCAATCTGAATCTGTGAAGTTTTCAGGCGGTCAGACGGTTGCCGGCCACACCAAGGATAGGCACCGTCACGATCTGCCCCTCGGGCTGATCCACGCTGAAATCGACCTCGGCAAACTGTTCCGTCCGGCCCATCCGCGCGCCTTCCATCAGAACCCGGTGCGTCACCCCGACCTGCGCGTCCAGATGCACCGCCAGCGCAGCCTCCCCCACCGCCCGCAGCCGCGCCGCCCGGTCCTTGACCTCGGGACCACGCACCTGCGGCATCCGCGCGGCTGGCGTGCCCTTGCGCGGGCTGAACGGAAACACATGCAGAAAGGTCAGCCCGCACTCCGCCACCAGCTGCACCGATTGCTGAAACATCGCCTCGGTCTCGGTCGGGAACCCTGCGATGATATCCGCGCCGAACACCATATCCGGGCGCAGCCGCACCGCTTCCTGACAAAACGCAATCGCGTCGTCGCGCAGATGCCGCCGCTTCATCCGCTTCAGGATCAGATCATCGCCCGCCTGCAAGCTTAGATGCAAATGCGGCATCAGGCGCGGTTCGCTGGCAATCGCCAGCATCAGGTTGTCATCCGCCTCAATCGAGTCGATCGACGAAATCCGCAGCCGCGCCAGATCGGGCACCAGCCGCAGGATCCGCATCACCAGATCCCCCAACCGAGGCTCCCCCGGCAGATCCCCGCCCCAGGACGTCAGATCGACCCCGGTCAGCACCACCTCATGAAACCCCTTGTCCACCAGCCGCTTGATCTGCTCCACCACCACGCCCGCCGGAACCGACCGAGAGTTCCCGCGCCCGTAAGGAATGATGCAGAAGGTACAGCGATGATCACAGCCGTTTTGCACCTGCACATAGGCCCGGTGCCGCCCAAAGCCGTCAATCAGATGCCCCGCCGTTTCGCGCACCGACATGATGTCATCGACCTGCACCTTTTCGGTGACGCCGATCAGATCAGGGGCCAGTTGCCCCGGAACCGCCAGCCCCTGCCAGACCCCGGCCTGCATCTTTTCATGGTTGCCGATCACCCGCGTCACCTCGGGCATGGCGGCAAAGGTTTCCGGCTCGGTCTGTGCTGCGCATCCGGTCACGATCACCGGCGCGCCGGGATTTTCCCGCGCCAGACGGCGGATTTCCTGCTTGGCCTTGCGCACCGCCTCGGCGGTCACGGCGCAGGTGTTGACCACCACCGCGCCCTGCAACCCCGCCGCCGCCGCCAGTTCCTTCATCGCCTCGGTTTCATAGGCGTTCAACCGGCAGCCCAGCGTGGCGAATATCGGCGCATTCATGGATGCGCCGCCAGAAACTCGGGCGACAGCCAGCCGTCAAACACATGCGCCACCGGACCCGACAGCCAGACGCCGTCGTCCCGCCAGTCCACCTCCAGCACGCCGCCGTCCATCTGCAACACCACCCGCCGCCCCGTCAGCCCGCGCAGATGCGCCGCCACTGCCACAGCACAGGCCCCCGACCCACAGGCCAGCGTGATGCCCGCCCCCCGCTCCCAAACCCGCATCCGCAAATGGTCCGGCCCGATCAGATGGGCAAATTCCACATTGGTCCGCTCGGGGAACAGCGCGTCATGCTCCCATTTCGGCCCCACAGCCGCCAGATCCACCGCCTCGGCGTCGGTCACAAAGAACACGCAATGCGGATTGCCCATGCCCACCGCCACCGGATCACCCGCCAGCGGCAGATGCAGCGTCTCGACATCCCGCGCCAGCGGCACCTGCGCCCAGTCCAGTTGAGGCGGCCCCATGTTCACCGACACCACGCCATCGCCGCGCCGCACCGCCGCCAGCCCGCCCCGCGTTGTCACCAAAGACACCGCCTGCGCGCCCAGCCCCGTCATCACATAGTCACTGACGCAGCGCGTGGCATTGCCACAGGCCCCGGCCCGGCTGCCATCGCTGTTCCAGAACTCCAGCCCGAAATCCGCGCCCTCCGCATCCCGGATCTCAGCCAGCTGGTCAAACCCGACGCCCCGGTGCCGATCCCCCAGCGCCCGCGCCAGTGCTGCCGTCGTCACCGCCCCGCGCCCGCGCGAATCGATCACCACGAAATCATTGCCCGCGCCATGCATCTTCATGAATCGCAAGCCAATAGGGGCGTTTTTCAGGTCCATCCCGGTCCTATACCCGCCGACACCGCTTTTTGCCAGACCCAGACCGATTGGCCCTTGACCCTGCCCCTTGCAGCCCCTAATCAGCGCCTCGTTGTGGGCCGGTAGCTCAGTTGGTAGAGCAACTGACTTTTAATCAGTAGGTCTCGGGTTCGAGCCCCGACCGGCTCACCACCACAACCCTTCCAAACGACGCGACACGGCAAAACTCCCCTGCAAAGGGCGGGTTTCCGTTGCGCTTTGGAACACCCTCCCCGGCTGCTTCCGCCCAACATGATTTCAATCATATTGGCTCCCGCCTGCCCGTCCCCGACAACCGCCCCAACACTCCCCGACCCAAATGGCACCCCCCCTCCCCCTCGTGGGGAGGGGATGGGGGCGGGGGGCCGCGCGCACCCCCTCCCTCCCCCCCTTTCCTACTCCGCCTATTTTTCCACCCCTCCGCCCAATTCCCCGGCAAATCCGCAGCTTTCACCCCCTCCCCACCCCTGTACCCCCGCCACACCCCTGCCACCGCATCTCCACAACCGGCACTGTTGGCGCTAACCCCTCCCGGAGGACCGATGCTCCAAGGCCCCGTCACCGCGATGCAAAGGTCCAAGGGCAGCGCCGCCCTGCGCTTTGACCTGCGCCATGGCCGCACCGCGCTGGCCGATCTGGCGCAATCAGGCTCTGCCCGCGCCATGCTGCCGCGCACCAGCGCCGACCACCCCGAGGTGGTGTTTTTGAACACCTCCGGCGGTCTGGCCTCGGGCGACCGTCTGTCCTACGCCCTGACGCTGGCCCCCCAGACCCGGATCACCGCCACCACCCAAACGGCTGAGCGCGCCTATCTGGCCCGTGACGGCGCGGCGCAGGTGCAGGTGCGCATGACCGTCGGCGCGGGGGGCCATCTGGACTGGCTGCCGCAGGAAACCATCCTGTTTGAAGACTGCCATGTGCAGCGCGACACCCAGATCGACCTTGCCGCCAATGCCACCTGCCTTCTGACCGAAATCACCGTTCTGGGTCGCCGCGCCATGGGCGAACAGGCCCTGCGCGCCCGTCTGCATGATCGCCGCATGGTGACGCTGGACACTCGCCCGCTTTGGGCCGAAACCGTCTCTATCACGCCCGAAACTCTGCGGAACCTTGACCAACCCGCCTGCCTGCACGGCCATCCGGCCTTTGCCGTTTTGGCCTTTCTGGGGCAGGGGGCCGAAGATGCCACCCCAGCCCTGCGCGCCCTGCCCATCCCCTCCGGCGTCAGCTTTGCCGCTTCGGGCTGGAATGGCCGCACGCTGGTCCGCCTGACCGCCCCCGATGTCTGGCCGCTGAAACAGGCGCTTGGCCGTCTGTTGTCACATCTTACCCGCCGACCGCTGCCGCGCGTCTGGCAAATGCAAGGGATCACCCCATGAACCTGACCCCCCGCGAACGCGAAAAGCTGCTGATCTCTCTGGCCGCCATGGTGGCGCGTGGCCGTCTGGCGCGCGGAGTGAAGCTGAACCACCCCGAGGCGATTGCCCTGATCACCGATTTCGTCGTCGAAGGCGCGCGCGATGGCCGCGCGGTGGCCGATCTGATGCAGGCCGGCGGCCATGTCATCACCGCCGATCAATGCATGCCCGGCGTGCCCGAAATGATCCCCTCGGTTCAGGTCGAAGCAACCTTTCCCGACGGCACCAAACTGGTCACCGTCCATCACCCCATCCGCTGACCCAAATCGCCGAAAGGCCACCCCCCATGTCCCGCCTGATCCTGATCCTGCTGCTTGCCCCCACCACAGCATTTGCCCATCCCGGCCCCCATGTCGCGGCCAGCCTGCTGCATCTGCTGAACGAACCCGATCACCTTGTCCTGATCGCCCTTGGGGTCGCCGCGCTGGCCTTCACCGCCCACAAACTGCGGGCGCGCAAATGATCCCCGGCGAAATCTTCCCCGCCCCCGGCGCGATTGACATCAACGCCGGTCTGCCCGTCACCGTGCTGATGGTGGCCAACACCGGCGACCGCCCGGTGCAGGTTGGCAGCCACTACCACTTTGCCGAAACCAATCCCGGCCTGTCCTTTGACCGCGCTGCCGCACGGGGCCAGCGCCTTGATATCGCCGCCGGAACCGCCGTGCGTTTTGAACCCGGCCAGTCGCGTGAGGTGCGCCTTGTCCCCTATCAGGGCCACCGCCGCGTTTTCGGGTTCAACGGTCATGTGATGGGGGATCTGTAACCCTTGGCCCCGCTTCGGACAGTCTCCGCCGACCGCACCCAGCCTGCCTTGCGCCGCCGCATGGCTTCTGCGCTGTCCTGTCTGGCTCCGGTCCGGCACAGTGCCGCGGCCCGCCAAAGGAAGACCCGTACCATGGCCCGTAACGTAAAGATCACCGACCTCTGGCGCACCCAGATGACCTTTCTCTCCCTCGCAGCCGAGGCTCAGACCGTCATCACCCTGCGCACCCTTGGCATGTTCGGCATGTGGAACACCGCCCCGGATGAAAATTCGCGCATGGTCAATGAAAAGACCCAAGCCTTCACCCAATCCTCTGCCGCCGCCGCCCGTGCCATCGCGCGCGGCGCCCGCCCCGATCAGATTGCCTTGGCCGCCATGCAGCCCCTGCAACGCAAAACCCGTCCCAATGTCTCACGCCTGACCAAATCCGGGCCCAAAACCCCCTGAAGGACCACTGCGATGGCCACCCGTATCCTGCGCCCCGATTATGCCGCCATGTACGGCCCCACCACCGGTGACCGCGTTCGTCTTGGCGATACGGAAATCATCATTCAGGTGGAACGCGACCTGACCACTTACGGCGAAGAGGTAAAGTTCGGCGGCGGCAAGGTGATCCGCGACGGCATGGGCCAGTCCCAGATCTCGCGGGCGGGCGGGGCCGTCGATACCGTCATCACCAACGCCCTGATTCTGGACCACACCGGCATCTACAAGGCCGATGTCGGCCTGCGCTCCGGTCTGATCCACGCCATCGGCAAGGCTGGCAACCCCGACACCCAACCCGGCGTCACCATCATCATCGGTCCCGGAACCGAGGTTATCGCCGCCGAGGGCAAGATCCTGACCGCCGGCGGTTTCGACGCCCATATCCACTTCATCGCACCCGGCCAGATCGAAGACGCGCTGCATTCCGGCATCACCACCATGCTGGGTGGCGGCACCGGCCCGGCGCATGGAACCCTTGCCACCACCTGCACCCCCGGCCCCTGGCATCTGGGCCGGATGCTGCAATCGCTCGACGCCTTCCCGATCAACTTAGGCCTGTCTGCCAAAGGCAACGCCTCCCAACCCGAGGCTTTGGTCGAAATGATCAGCGCCGGGGCCTGCGCATTGAAACTTCACGAGGATTGGGGCACCACCCCCGCCGCCATCGACTGCTGCCTGACCGTGGCCGACGCGATGGATGTGCAGGTGATGATCCACACCGACACCCTGAACGAATCCGGCTTTGTCGAAAACACCCTCGCCGCGATC